>JARGOJ010001238.1 GCA_029210225.1 Planctomycetota bacterium | reverse complement strand
TCTTACACTCTTCAGGTCCCGACAGAATGACGCCCCAGCACAATCAAATACGATTTAGCGAAGGGCGTCGTTCCGATGTTAATCAGTAGCAGGTTTTCCAGCGTTAGAACCCAGACTATTTCATGCTCAGGACATCTCGCTCCTGCGACGCATTCGTAACCATCCAATGGCCTTGGTCTCGTCCATCGATCGCGAGCACCAACTTTGCGTTTTCGGGAGTGTTCGCCGGAAGCTTAAAGCGAATCTGCTCAACCTTCTGATTCTTAATCACTTCTAAGTGTTTTGGCGTGGCGAGCTCTTTTCCATCAGGACCAATCAAACGGAGTGACAATTTGCAATCCGCCGGAGCATCACCGTTGATTCTTAAGTTCACCTCTTCACCGGGGGCAAGCGCGAACAACTTCTTAGGAAACCAAGCGCCCCCGGAGGCAATATCAATTCCTAGCGCCGCAACCCCGGGCAAAACTCCGACAAACAACCAACAGCAGTCGAGCAGGACCGCCGTCGGATCAATCTCACCTCGGCTCTCATAGCGTCGCTCCGGATGCATAAGGATGCCACACCCCGATTGGGAAACGAGTAAGAGAGCCACCATTGCGCTGGCTGTCATTTTCTTCTTAATACGAGTAATCATCAATTGCTAGCTCCACGCCTCTTTGAATTGACTAGAACGAGCGTTCACTCGGTCAGCAAATGCATCACGAAGGATTCACCTGAGACACGCAGCGTTCACTTTCAATTCAATAAAGACTTTTCCATTCTCTAATCAGGCAGGCCGCGAACTTGAACGAACATTCCATCAACGGACCGACTCCCGAAAAACAAGACAAGACAAGGCGCTCACACCCGCCACCTGCGCCCTTGTCTATGCAAAGATGGTATCAAGCCCTCCTCCTACTAGACCTCAAGCCTCAGTTAAGAACAGCGTGACAGCCCACTTATAGTATTTTAGAGAGATGCAAGGGCCGAGCACGACGTACGATTGACGCGGAGCCCGCTTCATGGAAAAAGGAGAGCCCGCCAAACGCAAACTCTCCTTCGTTGAACTCGGCAGTCGTACGGGCGAATCAGTCGCCAGCGCCCGCTCTTCTGAGGACACCCAAGGAGCCCTCTGATTGGATTCCCAATTTGCTGTCTTTGTCCTTCATGATCTTCGCCAATTCAACACGACGATCAATCAAGGCCTTGTGAGCTGCGTTACTGCTGTTCTTCGAAGCGAGGATAAGGGCGGCCATTTCATCGTCGTAGGCTTCGATACGATTCTTACTGACTTCCCGCAAATCGCCGTAAAAGTCCTTCTCGACGCTCTCTCGGCCCCAACGCGCAGCGATATCATTCCGACCACCGTAAGGATCGCCGCTCCCGCCAACCTTCGCGCCGTTCGCCACCCAAGCGCTATGACTATTACTGATGTAGGCCGTTCCTCGGCCTTTGCGGGTATAGACATCCTTGAGGATTCGCTCACGGGCATCATTGTATGACTTCATAATCTCTTTAACCTTGGCGTCGAGCTCCGCTTCGTCTTTCTCTTGCAAGGTTTCCAGATAACTTTCAACGTTGCCGTGCTTGCGAACAATGGTTGCTTTTAAGGCCGGGTATTTTTCAAGCTTCGAGACCATCGCAGCGCGCTTGTCCGCCATAAGTTTGGACGATCTAGCTATCTTCTCTAAGCGAGCGTAGTAGCGAGACTCTTCCTCAGCCATACCTTTGTATAGGTGATTCCGATAGCTGGCATGTGTGCCTTGGAATTCGTCGAGGGCCTTCGTGAAGTCCTCGTCGCTAAGGTTAGGATTCGACGCGGCGTTGAAGAAGTTGCGGCTTGCGTTCTCGACGGCGTTGCGAGCGGCTTTGTCATCGAGGTAGTTGTTGACCGCCTTTGAAATCTCGTCGCCGAGATAAAGGACGACTGCGGTCTCTGCAGCTGTATAAAACCAACCGCCGACCTTGGCATATTTGCGAAGGCGCGCTGCTGTTTTCAGCGCCGCAGAGGTCTGATTGATTTTCGACATATCAACAACCCACTTGAGCCCTTGCAGACCAGCTTTCACAGCGGTCGTAGATAGACCAAGAGAGGCAACGCTGATCGCGAAGGCTTTGCCCTCAAAGGTGCCGTGAACGATCTCTGGCAGGGCCATGCCTGTCGCCAGGACGATGTTCGTGCGAAGAATGCCGCTGACGAACTTGGGCTTCACATACTTTGAAAGGTACTTTGAATAAGCCACGTTTCCGGCGTGAGCACCCACTGAAAAGAGGCCGTAAGTCACATAGAAGTCTGTCGTCATGAGGCCATCGAAGAACTCTTCAATTCTTAAGCGATCTCCTGTTTGAACAACAACAGCGAGCTCTTTGAGAAAAAGGGCGAGGGC
>JARGOJ010000126.1:1788-13375 GCA_029210225.1 Planctomycetota bacterium | reverse complement strand
AGCCGAGCTTTGCGTAGTATTCGAGGGCAATTTGTTGCTCAATCTCGTCAACACTCTTTGTCAAAGAGAGAACCTTCGGCCGCGCTTTCTCACCAACCATGGCCAAGACCTGACCAATCCAGACACCGGCTTTAAACTTGCCCGCATATTTCAGGAGCTCAGGAAATAGAGTTAGAGCAAGCTCAGGCTGATTTTTGGCGAGACAATCAATTGTTCGCAAGGCCAGATAGATCTGTCGCCTGTCTTTTGAGAACATATATTTCTTGATCGCAGGAATACAGTCTTTCCCCAACGCAGCGATCGGCTTCTCATAACCCAAACTCCCCTTCGCCGTTAAGACCGCTTCGAACAAAGGCTCGAGGTCTTTCTTACGAATACCTATCTGTTGAATAAAGACTTGAAAATCTACAAACGCAAGCTGACGTTTGAAATATGGTAAGAACTTCGAAAAATAGGGCCGCGCTCTCGCCCCATACTTTCCAATCGCTTGGAAAATTTTCGATAGGCAGAAATCAGAAAATACAATTTGCTTCTTCGTATCCCACTCAATAAGCCTCATTAAGATATCTAGGCAATCTTGATCCTTCGGACAAAGGAACACCACGGTCTGCATGGCATGCAAACCCACAAGCCCATCTTTACCCCACAATTGTTTGATAAGAGTTCGGATCGTATTCTTCTCTTCGCCGTGGAAATACAAGGCTTGAGCCGCGTAAATCCTCTTTGCCCTAGATCGATTCGTATCATCCAAAATGGCCTGCCAATATTGCGCTGTTTGACCCTTGGCCTGCACCTTCAACTTCTCAAAAGCCTCCCCTTTCTTGGGCTCTGTCCTCGCTAGCGCGTCCTTATCGTAATCTTGGCCAAAACTGCTTTGCCCACAACAAAACAGAAGAATGAATACCGTAACAATCCGAAGCATTCGACAAATCCAATCTCAGTCGTCACAGACGACCGTCTCGCGAAAGATCTCAATCAATCTCAATCTCATCAATGAATAACCAAGCCCGGCCCCCAGCCCCCAAATGCCAATCGGGGCAGCGGCCAAAGTTCTTCGCTTTCACTTTAATGTAACGCGCCTTCACATTATTCAGCGCCGCCGACACATCCCAACGGACAGCGCCGTAGCGATTGTCAGGGATCTCCGAAGAGAGCGTCGCCACTCTCTTAAAGCTTCGCCCATCCTCAGAAACAAAAAGCTCCACGCTCTTCGGCAGCCAAATCCACGATTGAATATCCTGTAAAAAGCCCATGGATATTTCCTTGATAGTTTGCGCTTCTCCAAGATCTACCGTCGCCCCAAAGTCACCGCGATAACCTTGCCAGCGCCCAGTTCGAAAGTTCGCTCCGCCCCGCAAAGAGTCGATCAACGCGCCCTTCCCCCCGGCCGCATATTGATTCGCATACTCAGCATGAAGCACAATAGAACGATCCCCCCGAACCTTATAAAACTCTCCTTCCACAACCAGGCTCTCAACCCCTACTGAACTAACCGCCAGCGCCTTCACAACCGTCGTCTCTTTAAGAATCAAAGGCTGAGAGTATCGCTCCGATTTCAATGTTGGTACTGTCCCATCCAAAGTAAAATAAACAGCGACGTTCTTCTCAGGGCTGCTGAGGCTCACCATTAACTCATCCTGAAAGGTCTGAGACTTCGATTGAAAGAAGGGCACCGCTGTAAAAGGCTCGTCAATCTTTGAGCTTGGCCATTCGTTCACCCAAGCGTCATTCGGTTCAGCTCCCATTTCATAAATCAATTCGCCCCCAGCCATGATGGTCTTGTGCTGAATAAAAGCTTTGTGGTACGGCTTGCCATTGAGAACAAGACCTTGAATATATATGTTCTTCGCAGACTTATTCCGAGCCCGAAAAACAAAGCGCTTGCCATTCTCCAGATTCAGTGTCGCCTTATCGAAGAGAGGAGTACCAAAGACGTAGATAGGCTGCCCCGGCGTCACTTGGTAAATCCCCAAGGCGCTTAAGACATACCACGACGACATTTGCCCGCAGTCTTCATTCCCTGACAGGCCGTCGGGTTTGTCTGAATACAATTGATTCAAGATTTGCCATACCCGTTTTTGAGCCTCGCTCCCCTTCTCAACATAATTGTAGAGGTAAGCCATATGATGACTGGGCTCATTGCCATGGGCATACTGACCAATCAAGCCCGTGATATCGACTTGGTCCCGGCCGGTGGTCTTTGACTCGTCCTCAAACAATCGATCTAAGTGACGGCGAAGTTTTTCCCTCCCCCCCTTCAAAGTCAATAGGCCCTGAATATCCTGGGGAACAAAGAGGCTGTATTGCCAGGCGTTCGCCTCGGTGTAGTGAAAATTGACCTCTCTAGGATCGAAGCCCGGCACCCAGCGCCCATTATCCTTACTCCGAAAGAAGCCCGAAGCAGGATCAAAGAGATTCTTATAGTACTGACCTCGGCGCAGGTATCTCTTGGCAATGTCAGTCTTCCCGAGCTTCTTTGCATACTGCCCGATACACCAATCATCGTAGGCGTATTCCAATGTCTTTGAGACCGACTCCGCTTCATCCGCCGAATCAATAAAGCCCTTCTTCCGATAGCTCTTCAATCCAAAGCGATCGCTCTCAGCGCTCGCCAACATAGCCTCTAAAGCCGGTTCCTCATCAAAGCCACTCAGCCCTTTCAGGGCAGCATCGGCGATCACTGACACCGAGTGATAGCCGATCATGCACTGAGTCTCATTGCCGCTCAACTCCCAAACAGGAAGCGCGCCGCCCTCTTTATAATGGCGCAGAAAAGCACGAATGAAGTCCAGAGTCTTCTCCTGTTGAATAAGCGTGAAGAGCGGATGAGTGGCCCTGAAGGTATCCCAGAGCGAGAACACCGTGTATTGATCGCCCCCCTTCAATTCATGAACACTCCCATCCAAACCACGATACTGCTTATTCCTATCGCTAAAGAGGTTGGGGGCGATGAGAGAATGATAGAGCGCCGTATAAAAAATCCGCCGCGTTTTCCTTGATCCTCCTTCAAGCTCAATCTTTCCGAGTTCCTTATCCCAGGCCCTTCGCCCCTCGCGATAGACTCGATCAAAACCCCAATCTTTAATTTCATCGTCGAGGTTCTCCAAAGCATTCTCAGCGCTCACCGCTGACAGTCCCACTTTTACTAGGATTCGCTCTCTATTCTTGGTCCTAAAAGAAAGAATAGCCTTCCGCGCTGTCTTTGAACAAAGCCCTTTTCCTGCGTCCCAAGCGTCCCCAGAATCGAGCGCGACCGATTCAAAGGCTTTTGAAAAACGCGCCGCAAAATAGAGCCGCTGGTCTCGGGCCCACGCACTAGAACGCCTTAAGCCCGTGATCGTCTTCGAATCTCGGATATGAAGAGTTGTCTCCAAGACTCGGTCGCGATGATTCAGGTCCAAGACAATGTGACTGTCCTCGCTCTTTGGAAATGTATAACGGTGAAAGCCCGCACGCTTTGTCGCGGTTAATTCCACATTGATTTGATAGTCGTCGAGAAAGACAGAATAGTAAGCAGGGCGTCCTCGCTCTGTCTTCTTACGAAAGCGCGACGCATAACCTTGAGCGGGTTCAGTCTTCGCCCCGTTGTTAAAGCGCTTCGGTCCGGTCCCTGGCATGAGAAGAATCTCGCCATAGTCCGAGACCCCGGTGCCGCTGAGGTGTGTGTGACTAAATCCATAAATGACCCGGTCCGAGTCGTGATAGCCCGAGCATCCATCCCATCCGGTCAATCGCGTATCAGGGCTTAACTGCACCATGCCAAACGGCCGAGTCGCCCCGGGGAAAGTGTGACCGTGGCCCCCGGTTCCAATGAAAGGATTGACCTCCATCGAAGGAAGCCTACGAGAGCCCTGTTTCAATTCTTTCTTTACTAAATTCGAGCTTTTATCCCCATTGACTCCCTTGTCTCCAGCCCACGCGGGAATGAGTCCGAGGCAAGCCACAAGCCCAAAAATGGGCGACGCTAAAAGGAATCGAGGCTGAGCGATCTTCAACATTTGACGACTCTCATCAGTTCAGGGACTTTCATCTTTTTACGACGCTTTCTCACTGGCTTTCATTCCTTCGGGGAGCACAATTCGATAACCCGCGAAGCCAAAGTAGGCCAAGTATAAATAGGCCGACGCTGGCAATAAAAATGACAAAGGCATACTCCCTGTCTGGTCAACAATGAGGCCTTGGAGAGGAGGAAGCAAGGCGCCGCCGATGATCATCATGACTAAGAGAGAGCTGCCCTGACTCTTGTAATCACCGAGACCCTCAATAGATAAAGTAAAGATATTGGACCACATAATTGAATTGAAAAGGCCCACCGCAATCACTGACCACAAGGCCAACGCCCCAGAGCTTAAAGCCGTCGTCATCAACAGGGCCACGCAGCAAAAAGCAAAGACCGTGAGGGTTCGGCTCGGGTTAAAGCGCCCCAATAAGAACGCTCCAAAACTAAGCCCAATCACTAAGAGAAAGGGCGCGATATCACTGAAGGCAAAGTTCGGGTTCTTCACAGAGATCGCCAGGAAGATTAAGCCAAAGCACAAGGCCGCCGACACCGTCATGGCCCCAATTTTCCTAGGAAAAGAGAGCGCTCCCGCCGAAGAAATCGCCCCGAGGAAGCGTCCAATCATGAGACCGCCCCAATACATAGCCAGGTAATTGTCGGCCTGACCCTCCGCGATACCAATGCTCGGGCGCGTCACATAAGCGATGAACAAGCTGCCCACGCTCACCTCGGCCCCGACATAGCAAAGGATCGCGACCATCCCCAAGCGAAGATGGCGAAAGCGCAAGGCGACCGGCGACCTCTCAAGCGGCCCAGAGCTTTGTATCTGAGGCCAGCGAACGAAGAAGAACAGCGCCGCTAAAATAAGCAAGACCCCAGCAATAAACAAGTAGGGGCCTTGTACCGAAGAGAGACCCGCCCCCTCAGAGCCCTCAGCGCCCCCCAGAATCAACGCGCCCCCTATCAAAGGAGCAAGGGTCGTCCCCAAGGAGTTAAAGCCCTGACTCAAGTTTAAGCGCGTCGACGCGCTCTTTTCGGGTCCCATGATCGCCACAAAGGGATTCGCCGAGATTTGGATCATGGTGATGCCCAGGGCTAAGACAAAGAGCGCCCCCAAAAACAGTGAGTAAGAGAGCAACTGGGCAGCGGGGTAAAACATCAAAGCCCCCCCAGCGGCGATGAGCAAGCCCAAGACCAAGCCATTCTTATAGCCCATCCTGGCGATAGGATCGCCCCATTTCCAAGAGCAGAGAAAGTAGATCAGCGACCCCACGAAATAGGCCGTGAAGAACGCCGACTGAACCAGCAAAGCCTCAAAATGACTAAGCTCAAAGGCCTTCTTAAAGTACGGCACCAAGATGTCATTCAAGACCGTCAGGAAGCCCCAGATGAAAAACAACAAGGTCAGCAAGGCCATCGATGCAGTCCGGCTTACGCCAGCATTTTCAGTCACTCCCTGGGAGCTTGTCTTCTTCTCTTCTTGCTCAGAACTCATACAATCCCCAAGAAAAGGAAAACATCCATGGCCTCTGTTGCCTGCTCAGCGAAGAGGAAGCTGGCTAAAAATTCTCCCAGTCCACTCAAGTGTCCAAAAGCTTCTCGCCAAGATCAATAAAATCGAACATTCTATTTCTGTTTAATAGCCCACAATCGCGCTTAAACGTTTTAGAAAGAGATATGACTCAGCAAGTTTTTGAAAACTCTTCTCCAGACATGTTTGCGTCTCAGGATAAAAAGCACGAAAATTCGGCTCTTGAAAGGGACCTCTTGTGAAGAAAAAGATAAAAAAAACCTCCCTCGCCGATATCGCGAAGGCGCTGGGCGTCTCGAAAACGCTCGTTTCTATGGTGCTAAACGATAAAGGCAACGAAAACGGCATCAACGCAGATACCCAAAAACGCGTATGGGCCAAAGCCCGGGAGCTCGACTACAAGCCCAACATGATGGCCCGCAGCCTCCGCATGGGCCGCTCAAACACCATCGGCCTCATCGTCGCCGACATCTCCAACATCTTCTATGCCCGCCTCTGTCGCGCCGTTGAGGACGCCGCCAGCAAGCACAGCTACCACGTCCTCTTTAGCAGCTCCGACGAGAACGCTGACAAAGAGAGGAAGCTCATACAGACGCTGAGAGAACGTCAGGCTGACGGCCTCATCATCTCCACAACCCTCGAAGAGAAAGACGTCGACAAGCTCCACGAACAAAACGTCCCCTTTGTCCTGGTCGACCGCTTTATCCCAAACTCAAAGACGCCCTTTGTCACCGCCGACAACTACGGTGGTAGCCTCGCCCTCACGGAGCACCTGATCAAAATAGGCATCGAGAAGATCGCCCTCTTCACCATCTCTCCCTCCCATCTCACCAGCATCACCGAGAGAGCCCGCGGCTACAAAGACGCCCTCCTCAAACACAATCTTCCTTTCCATCCTGAATTGATTCGAGAGATCCCCTACGACGACATTAAAAACAGCGTCCGTCGCGAACTAACCCGACTGCTTCGTCCGCCTCACAGCATCCACGGGCTCTTCGTCTCCAATAACAACATCGCTAAGGCGACCCTTGAAATCCTTGAGGACCTCAGGCTTCGCATCCCCCGGGATGTCTCCTTGGTTTGCTTCGACGATATCGACATGTTCCGGCACACCGATCCCCCCATCACCGCTGTCGCGCAGCCGGTTGAGAGAATGGGTCAGAAGGCCGTGGAGATCTTGCTCGACAAGCTTAAGAACGGCAAGAAAGCACGAAAGAAAGACCAGATCTTCCTCAAGACAAAAGTCATCCCGCGACGATCCTGCGGCAGCTTCCTGAGGAAATCATAAAGCGCTTCGCCAGCCATTTCAGTCTCGTCACTTGATAAGTCGCGACGACTAGAACTGATCCCCTTCATTAGGGAGCGCAGCCCGAGTAACTTTAGGGTTAGGAAACTTCAATCGAACAAAGTCGTCGTCAATAGATTGAACAATCCCTTGGTTATTGTTCACGACAAGATACTTGACTGCAAATATTCCGACGATCCAGAGAGCGATTCCCAGGAAGACTCCAAAAAGGGCGCCTTTCCTAGGGCTCATAGCGCTCCCAAGCATCGCCCCAATCACTGGGAAAGCAATCATTCCAATAAGAATGAAACTAATGAAGAAGACCTGCGCCCCGGTCCACTTCCGACCGCATCCCTGACAGAGAGGCATGTGAAGAGTCTGTTTCTGCTGCAAAATCGTCGTCGCCACCGCCAAGCCGATAGGTCCAGCTAAAATGCCGACATAAGCAACCTGAGGCACAAAGACAAAGTTCTTCTTCTTAAGGCTCGCTCCAGAGTCGGCACACATGCAACATTCCCCTGGAGGCAGGGCCGTGTCCCTCGGTATCGCCAGCACATCTCCCGACCACTTCCGCTTCGGTCCAGGCTTCGCTGACGCATCCAGCCAACTGCGACAATGAGGGCACTTCTTCGCCTTGGCGAGCACCCTCTCACCACAAAACTCACAGTCTATTTCTTTTCTCAAAGCCTTGTCTCCTTCGCTAGAAGCCCATCGATTCCGTCAGCACATCAAAAGGAAGAAGGAGCAGTCCGCCAATCCTTTGGAAATTATGAATGTCCTGGCTACGCATCCAATCAACACCTTGCTTCAATAACTGAGCCCCTTCAGCGCCCCCAAGCAACGCACCCCGGGCGCAGCGACACACCGCCGCATGCAAAGCCATCTCGACATCTCTCAGGCTTCGCTCGGCGCTCACGAGCAACACAACGGCCTCATCAACGGGACCTGTTAAGAACTTCTGTCCCGCCTCAAGCATCAGCGAAAGCGCCATAGCGTGATTGACTGGCTCACTTCTCAGCGACCTCACCGCCCGATCGACATCTTTCAATAGCTCGGCCCGCTTGCTCCCGCTCTCTTTCTGAGCCGCTGCCAAGGCGCAGCGACCGCGAGAATACCAACACTGAACACGAGCGAATTGAATCTCAAGGATCGAATGAGTGACCATTTTCGGCCAATAATCCTGACATAGAGCCCAGGCTTTTTCACCTTCTCCTAAATACAGCGCCTGATCGACCTTAATGACAAAGCTCGTCCATATGTGAAGACCCGCCGCACGCCCCACTCCCTGGTCACACTTCTCCAGGTTCTGGTCAATCTCAACAGCGCCTTCTTTAATGTCATCTTTAAATAAATAATACCAATTAAGATTGATACAACCCAGGACTAGCAAAGCATAGAGGTCTTTTCTCTCGTGAGCTTCCTGAACAAGTTCTGGCACTTGCGCGCAGAGCTTCTTCGCCTCCCCCATATGGGCTAAATTCCAAAGGCTAAAGCAATGTGCGTTATCTAATTCCCAGGAAATACCCGCGCAGCGGTTTCTCAATATCCGCGCTGCTTCCTCGCACATCTCATGACCCCGGCGGAAGCGCCCTTCAACAAACGCGCAAACACCGCTAATGAAATAAACAAAGCCAATAGGGTATGGGTCAACGCCCTTCTCAGCGATGGCCATGGCCTGATCAATGAGCATCCGGCTGCGCAAGATCTGACTACGTCGACGGAAATGACCCAGATTGACACACATATAGGCTTCCGCCGCCATAGCCCGCGCAACCCTCGAAGGTTCCCCGGCTTCAAGCGCCAATTGCAATCCACGGACACAGAAATCTGCGCTCGCCAAGATATCGACGGAGTTCATAGCGCTCGCTACAGACCAGCAGGCGTCAATTCTTAACAGTAGGTCTTTGGAAACATTCTCCTGGGGCTTCTCGACATAAGTGAACCCCTTCAAGCGGAAGATGACCCAGCTCAGCAACATCTTCGCTTGATCCAAAGCGGTGTATTTCGGCAAGGTCATTCCCACGCTGCTCAAGACTCGCCGCGTCGTGTCCATTCCCTCTTTCATATTCCCGCTTACAAAGAAGCCATGCGCCGCACGATAAAGTAGATCTATCGCCTGCGCCGCGTCGCCTAATTCAGCCGCTTTCAAATAAGCTCGGGCTCCTTCTAAACCCCGACGGGCGTTCGTTAATGCGTTGCCCAATTGAATAAGCAGGGCGCCTTGCTTTTCTTCTCCGGCCTGGGAATCTAACGCTAATTGGTAGAGGCGCGCCGCACGGTCAAAAGCGAGCAATTGATAGGCGTTGTCCGCCGCCTTAATCGCATAAGCCGCCGCTTCTTTAATTTGGCCAGCGCCATAATAATAAACCGCCAGCTGTTCCGCGTCTGCGGTTCCAGCCTTGGTGAGAACAGTGGCGAGGGACTGGCAATGCATCTTGCGCCGGCTCTCTGACAAACCATTTATAACGCTCTCGCGAATTCGATCGTGATAACTCTCAATCTCCTGCCCCGACTCCGTCTCCCGCGCTCGAATTAAGTGACCGGCCCTTAATAAGCCAAGCTCCGCTGGAGTCACTGCGTCTTCCGGAACCGCCTCTTGGACAAGCTCTAAAGACAAGGGGCGCCCAGCGAGGGCGATCACTTCTAGTAAATGCTGCGCCGCTTTCGAGAGCTGACTCACCCGTTCGCGAATCATTTCATCCAAGTAAATTCGTTGATTGGGAACTGTCGGGCGACGACGCCCAGTGAGCTTCATGAAGCGAATTAACTCAGCAACAAAATAAGGGCTACCGTCGGACTCCCGCGTGAGAGTCTCAACCCCCATTGGCAAGGGGCCACTTTCGTCCCACAACGACTTCGCTAACTCCTCAACTTCATCTCTGTCCAGTCCCTTTACTTCAATCAGCGACTTGTCCTCAAAGCCCAGGACATAACGCAGAAATGGGCTGGTATCCGCCTCATCGCTCCGGTAGCTCCCAATCAGTAGAAAGCTTGGCTGAGGGGGACGAAGGACCTCTTCGAGGAGCAATGCGCTGTCCAGGTCGCCCCATTGAAGATCGTCGATAAAGAGGACGAGCGTTTTCCATTTTGAAAGCTTCGTCAGTAAACTCCGGAGGCCCTTGAATGCTCGACGTTGAACCTCTTTGGGATCTGCGATAGCTTCGCTCACCTCAGTCAATTCGGCGAATAATTTGACTTGCCTCAAGACTGGAAACAAACGAATAAGCGCGCCGATTTCAGGAGGAGCAAATTCACGAGTTTGTTCGTATTCCAATTGACTGAGGAAGCGCGCCAGGGCGTCGACAAGCGGGTCCCAGGCTTTGTAAGGCACCGACTCTTGCTGATAGCAACGGCCTCTGAGAATAATGGCCCCATATACATCTTCGAGTTCTGTGAGAAAGCGCTCAATGAGGACGCTCTTTCCCATGCCCGACAGACCATGAATGTAAACAGTAGCCGCCTGGCCCGCCTGAGTCTTTTCAAAGGAGACTCTCAATTGCTCAAGATGCTTCTCACGTCCGACAAAGTGAAACTCCGTCAATGGCTTGTGAGTGATAACTGTCGCCGACCCCGATCCTGGCGCGAGGGTCTCAAGCACCTCCGCCCCTGTTTTCCGCATCCTCGGGTCACGTATCAGGAGACCACGGCAAAGATTGGCTAGATCCTCCGGGGCGTCGGGGATGATGTCGGACACCTTCGGCGCGTTCTTGTAACGTTTCCCATTGAGAATTGACTGGATACTCCCAGTGAAGGGCGGGTTCCCAACCATGGCCTCGAAGAGCATAACGCCAACGCTATACCAATCACTCGCCTCCGTCAGAGGCTTGCTCGAAGCTTGCTCTGGGGACATATAGACAGGTGTTCCAACAAGCAATTGTGAGTTTTCAGTGCCCCGAGCCATGCCCGATAACTCCGCCACCAAACCAAAGTCGAGCAGGATCACCCGGCCCTCTCTATTGACCATCACATTCGTCGGCTTTAAGTCGCGATGGAGCATGCCTTTCTGGTGCAACGCATTGACTCCTAAGGCAAGCTGCTTCAATGTCGCACGGAGCTTCTCCCAATTCTTGGGTGCTAACTCAGGCTGACTTCGAAGCTTTTGCACGGAGCCATAGGTCATCGTCGGTTTCAGGGGCCCATCCTGAATCATAGTCTCCGCATCAGAAGCGAAGTGATGGCTCTCGTTGTCCACCATTGTTGGGGCTTCAGCGATGGTCGTGTAGTCGGTCCACACGTGCTTTAGGAAGTCGACTCCCTCGATATACTCCATAGTGAAGTACCAGCGACCGCCGTCGCTGAAGAGCTCGAAGAACTGCACTAAGTTTGGATGAATGACTCCCGAGAGGGCACGGAATTCTTTTTTGAAGAGCGCCAAGGCTGTCGGGTCAAAGCGGTGCAGGGATTTGATCGCGACCCGGGTTCCACTCTTTTTATCTTGCGCCAAATAGACTTCGCCGAAGGCACCTGTCCCAAGCAACCCCTGAACAACGAAGCGATCGTTACTCTCAAAAACAACACTCTCGTGCTCAGCGCGCATGAACCTGAACTCCAAGCGATCCCAAGCAAACAGCTAACAACTCTGTTGTATGTTCTATGTCCTTCGACCACAACATGAGATCGAACTTTGTCTTTGTCTAAATCACTGCATCAAAAAGCGTTGAAGGCCTTAAATAGCGATGCAAGAAAAGTCCGAACTGGCAAGCGCGCCAAGCGCTGAGCCGGAAGCCTGAAGACAATCCTCTCTCCCAGTCCAAGCTCAAAGCTCGCGATC
>JARGOJ010000126.1:0-1778 GCA_029210225.1 Planctomycetota bacterium | reverse complement strand
CCTCAGCTCGAACCAAGAAATTCCTATGTTAGGCCACAGGATTCTCGCTGACAGCGTTGCCCGGTAGCGTTGATCATTCGAGCACTGATAAATCGAGGCTGCTGCCAGGGAAAAACCGGGCGTCTATGAGGATTCGAGACAAGCCAGAAAAATAACAGCGCGCTCCAAAGCAATGCTGGAGAGCGCTGCGTGACGGATCGGCTTCGTCGGATTATTTATCGTCCGATATTGATTTGAGCCGTGCCCGACCCTTCACTCGCAATGACCGCGTCCATATCCCCGTCGCCATCAACATCGCTCAGAACAAAGCGGATTGGGTTGTTGCTCGGGGCAATGGGTTGAACGAAGATTTGAGCAAAGCCACCGGTACCAGGGAGGCTACCTCCAGTCGTAAAGAACGCTTGAGGAAGACTTCCAGGAAGAGGTTGGTTACTGCTCTCGCCGTTGTTATTGCTGGTATCAAAAATCACAACGAGGCCGCCCATTTGAGTGGTACCAACGAGTTCCGTGACCCCATCACGGTTGAGGTCGGCCAGTTGAATGCGCTCAAGAGGCCCAGGAAGAGCAAGACTGCCTTCCTCCGAGAACGTGCCATCCGTTGCCACTGTAAAGGCTCCAAGGTTTCCAACATCCGAGGCTGAAACAACAACCTCGCGACTACCGTCGGCGAAGACGTCGCCAAGGGACATGGATCCAGGGATTCCGAATTCGCCGTTAATAGTCACGCTCGACCACACATTGAAGTTCCCCGTGCCAGCCCCAACAAAGCTTTGCAGAATACTGCTGCTTCGGCCCAGGACAATCAAGTCGAGCCGTGCGTCTTTATTGAAATCAAAGAGCTCAAAGTCAATAGGATCCGCAGCCACGTTCAAACGATCGCTCGGGCTACCGTCGAGCAAAAGTCCATTTTGATTCTTATAAACTTGAATGACGTTGGCCCCAGGAATCGTCGCGATCGCGTCTGGGTCACCATCTCTATCAATGTCAGCGAATTTCAATTCACCAAGATCATCGCTGATACCCGAAGTGATTGTCTCTTTTCGGAGCGCGAAGGATCCGTCCCGTTGACCTTCAAAGTAGGCGATCCGACCGACCGTGCCCGCTTCGCCAGCGAGGAGAACGTAAAGGTCAAGGGCGCCGTCGCGGTTGCCGTCGTGAGAGACAACTCTCAAGGGGCGCCCACTCAATGGAACATTGCCCAATTTCTTATAGGAGCGCCCGACTCCATTGTTTAGCCAGACTGAAAGAGAATTCCCATTCTCCGCAGTGACCTGAGCGAAGTCGACGTCTCCGTCTCTGTCAAAGTCCCCAGTGGCCACGTCGATTGGAGCGCGGCCGAAAGGCACTTGAACCGGGTCTTTGAAGTCTACTCGTCGCGATCCGTTCTCACCATCGGAGAAGAGGATTTGAACCTCTCCCTGTGAATCCGTGGCAAAAAGAATGTCGGGGTCGTTGTCGCCATCAAAGTCGGCGATCACTATTTTAGTCACATCAAAAACGTCCTGGAATCTCGGGAAGTCAACCGCCCCAGTGCCACCGTCACCCTTTCCAAGGTGAGCGATAATTCCACCAAATTCAAACTCCTCTTCCTGACCCATTCCTCCTTCAAAACCGAAGACGTAGTCGGGAACACCGTCGCCGTTCCAATCTCCAGTCGCCAAGGCTTGCGGTCTCATAATGAAGCGTTCAGGAAAAATCCCATCCCCAATAAGCTCAATCCGCTTCTGTGTTGGCGGCCCATCAATGATGGGGCCATTTCCACCAAAGCCGTCGCCATC
>JARGOJ010000125.1:12785-13379 GCA_029210225.1 Planctomycetota bacterium | reverse complement strand
CGAAAACCACGTTCAATTTTTGGGCTTTAGGAACGACATCCCCGCTCTCCTCGGCGCCGCCGACCTCTATTGCTTACCCTCATTCAAGGAAGGAATGCCCGCGTCCTTGATTGAAGCTCAAGGTTGCGGCCTCCCCGCTGTGGCCTCCGACCTTGGAGGCACACGGGCCATTGTGAACGAAGAATCGGGGATACTCGTCCCCCCAGGAGATGTTGAGTCCCTCTCCAATGTTCTTTCACTTCTGCTCATCGACAAGCTTGAGCGACAGCTCATGGGAGAGGCCGCCTCCCATTATGTTGTGACACGTTTCAACATTGAGCGCGTCGTTTATCGCACCCTCCTCCTCTTCCGGCACACACACACTGGCGAGCCTCTCCCAAGCGACTACAGTCGCGCCTGGGAGGGGACGAAAGGCTGCGCTCATGACTGACCCGCTCTTCGAGTTGTTCCGCGCTCAAAGAGACGGAGAGAGCCTCTCAGGAGCCGACCGCTGCCGCCGCATTCCTGTTTCCAATTCATTGTTCGACATCGCCATCGACTTTGAAACTCGCATGGCCGCTCACGATAAAGCGCTAAAGCAATGGCCCGATAAAA
>JARGOJ010000125.1:0-12775 GCA_029210225.1 Planctomycetota bacterium | reverse complement strand
TGGATTACTAGCCCGGACAATCCACTTACTGCAAGAGTCATTGCCAACCGCACTTGGCAGCACCATTTCGGCCGGGGAATTGCTCGTACAACCAGCGACTTTGGGACGATCGGAGAAGCTCCTACTCATCCTGAACTTCTTGACTGGCTGGCCACCGAAATTGTTCACCTCAACTGGGACCGTAAAGCCATTTTGAAAACGCTGGTGATGTCCGCCACTTACCGCCAGTCCACCGTCGTGACCAAAGCCAAACTCGCCGACGATTTACTCACGCCTTGTCGACTGTGTTGGCGCGAGTGCGAGGTCGACCGCAAAAATGGAGAGCTTGGGGATTGCAAGCTCGGCGCGGAGATACGCTGCTACAACGAGTTCATTCACTACGGCGAAGAGCAAGAAATCATCCCCACTCATGCAGTTTTCCTATCTGGATGCAACTTCCGCTGTCGCTTCTGCTCAGAATGGAAGCACGTCGTAAAAGTTGAAAATGATCCCATCATAAAAGTTGAAGCCCTGGCTACTCGCATTGCTGAACGGCAAGAACAGGGTGCTCAGACCCTCTCGTTTATTGGCGGAACCCCCGATGTCAACATGGCTGGGATCCTTGAATGCCTATGCAAGCTCGCTCAATCTCCAGCCTTGGTGTGGAACAGCAATATGACCTGGTCTACGCAAAGCGCGCCCATACTCCGTGGTCTCGTAGACTCTTTTGTGGCGGACTGGAAGTTCGGCAACGACCTCTGCGGGAAAAAGCTCGCTGGCATCGATGAGCACCAAAGCCTTGTTCCTCATCGAATCTTAAAGGTGGCGGAGAAGACCTTCACTATAGTCCGGCACCTCGTCATGCCTGGGCACATCAACTGTTGCACCCGTCCAGTGCTTCAACAAATCAGGGACAAGGCCCCAGGGATACGGCTCAACCTCATGGATCAGTATCAGAGCGTTCCAGTCACCAGCGCGCTCAAATCTGACCCTTTGTCTAAAAGTCTCAGCGCTGAAGAGTTTGCGCTCGCCGAAAAACACGCCCTAGACTACGGCCTCTGCCTTGAAAGCCGAGAGCCGTCTCGATCTTTTGAGGTCTTGGAGATAGAGGAGAAGCAAGACAGCGTGGGCTTTGAATCGAAGATTACGATCACCGCTGATGGCGACCTTGTTATTGAGAACCTCGATGCGTCAATGATTGAGTTGGCGAATCAGTTGGCTCCGAATGATGAAAGCCTCCAACGTTTCAAATTGCCATCGAAGGGTCCCATTAAAGAACTTCGTGAAGAGGAAGGAAGAGATAAACCAAGTTGCTGAAGGCATGGAAAAGGACTGAGGGGACAATGCTCCCCGAGCGCATTTTCAACCAGCCAAAGAGCAAGCCTGGAAAGAACACAAGCATTCTCAGAAAGTGTTGATCTGCTGCGACGTGGGCCAGAGCAAAGAGCAAGGCGCCAACAATCAAAGCCGGGTATTTCGGGAGCCTCTTCTCTAAGGCTGGTTGAAGCACACCTCGAAAATAGAACTCTTCAGCGAGCGCCACAAAGAACAATTGATGAATGAGAAAACGCCCCCAGAGCGCGATGTCCCATGGGTCATGCTGAATGCGCACGATGCCGAAGTGAACGATGAGCACATACATTGGAAGCCCGACGAATGACAGCAAGCCCATCTCGACCCAGCCGGAGAGGCGGGGAGGAGTGAGAACGCCGAATTCAATGAGCGGATCTCGTTTTAGAAATTGGGCGTAGAGGTAGGCGGGGAGAACCCAGGCGAGGACATTACAGGTGGGGAGAAAGCTGCCGAGGGAGTCGCCGTAGGCTGTGAAGAATTGAAGCAGTGCGAGGGCGACAGGAAGGAAGATAAGGACGACAGAGAGCTTAAGCTCTTTGGATTCGGGCGCTTCTTCAGCGACATGCACATCCACAATTCACCTTGTTCACCAATAAATTTGCTGCTCCCAGGAGCCTTTATAGTCTCTTGCTGGCGCCATTGCATCAAGCGACGGATTGGCTAATCGTTGGCGAATCTTGGCTAAGCTGAAGCGCTCTAGGGGGCGAGGAGAGTTGAGGATCGATCGAGCGCGGGGCAGACGGGATGTGATTGGATAATCTGAGCCGGTGATTTCCTCTTCAAATTGTGTCGTTTCATTCCACTTATGGAGCTTGGTTTTTTGATTGGAGAAGTCGTCTTCATTAAGTTCAAAGACAAGATCTTCGTCAAAATCGTCGTATCGCTCTGTTTTCGTCCAACCTAGAAATCGAGACATGGCTCTTCAACCTTTTTTGGAAGTGCTGCTCCAACACTCGACTCTTAAAGGCAAATTTCGGGCCAATACTCTTTCGACAATAAGTTGATTTTTCCGTGAGAAAATTCGCGAGGCAGGGAAATATCTCGCTTTACTTTCCGCGCAGGTCGTAACAGTAGAGCGCTGGTGTTTTTGAATCGCGGCTCTGGCTGTGTTGAGAAACATAGAGCAAACCTCGGGAGAGCACGGGGACAGACCAGGTCTCTGGAGCAAAGAACAGCTTCTTCCGGGAGATGACCTTGGGGCCTTTGTCTGACAGATCCAGGGATATCAAGTGGCCGAATTCTCCGAGGCATAGGAAGCGCTCACCGACCTTGAGCAAGGTCCCTCGGGCGGGGTTCATTTCAATCTCCTGTGTCCCTCCATTTCGCGTGATGGTGTCTTTCCAGGTGAGAGTCTCGCGCCACATTTCTTTGCCATCAGTCACCCGAAAGCAAACGAGCTCAGAGGTTCTTATGTGACGGCCATCGAATCCGTAGAGGTAGCCCTTGTGGTGCACCGGAGTGTTGAAGTGCGCGCCAAAGTTCTTTGTGGTCCAGTCCGCCTTAATGATTTTGAGATCCTCGCTGAAGGATAGAAGAGCGCCGCCTGTCTTATAGCTTGCTGTGATAAAGACCTTATTGCCAATCACAATGGGGTTCGCGGCGTTGACCGACTCGGTGCTCTTACTGCGCCAAGAGAAGCGCGAGTCGATCTGGCCGTTTTTTGGATCGAGGCAAATCAGTCCGCCATGGGGAGGCGTACTCTCGCCGCCAGCGAAGATGAGAAGTCGTTTTTTGCCGTGGAGGGTTGCTGGGACGGGGGAGGCATAGCTCGCGCCCCATTTATCCCCTGTGCTCCACTTGGTTTTGCCGTTGCTCTTATCGAGGCAGACCATGTTTGCTTTCGGCGCCCCGAGGTTAATGATAAGGCCGTTTTCGGTGACAAGAGGAGTCGCGGCGACGCCAAAGAAGCCTGTTTTTACTTTGAATTCTTTGTGAAGATCTCGGGCCCAGAGGACCTTGCCAGTTCTTAATTCGAGGGCTTTCAACTTCCCTTGAGCCCCAAAAGTAAAGACACGGTCTCCTTCAATGACTGGACTTGTTCTAGGGCCGTTGCTGTAACCGAAGCGATCTTTATATGTTGTCGGATAGGGCAATTGCCAGCGAAAGGCTCCAGTCTCGGGATTCAGGCAGACGACGACTTCGGAGTTGTTCACCCGGTGGAAATAGACGAGGTGTTCACCGGAGATCGCTGGGGATGAATAGCCGTTTCCCTTTTCCATGCGCCAGACGAGCCCAGGACCCTCTTTTGGCCATTGAAACAGGATCTTCGATTCAGTTGAGACAGCGTTGTGAGTGGGACCAAGGAAAGAGGTCCAATTGTGAGTTTTGGCATTTTTAGAGAGCGGACTCGCCTTCTTGAAGAGCTTAATTGTCGGCTTCTTCGTCGCCTCCTGAGCGAGCGCTGAAGACAACGCAAGAATTGAAATAGTGACGAGGGTTATCTTCAATAGAGGACGCATGGATTGGGCTCTTCTTCAATGATAAAGGAATTGAATCGGGTGACGTTGACAATCATAGGGCAGCGCGGCGCGCTTTACCGTTTTAATTTTGCGAGGGCGATTTTCGCGGCTTCACTTTGGGGAAATTTTGCCAACTGAATCTTACGATAGATTTCAGCGGCTTCGTCGGTCATCCCAAGCTTCGAAAAGCACTGAGCCAGCACCATACGGTGTCCTCCCAAGCGCTTGTTTTGTTCCAAGTAGAGCTTTTCCTGTCGATTGTGACGTCGCTCAAGAGCAGCGAGGACCGACGCTTTACTTTTCTTATTCTTCTTCGCTTTTTCATAGGCGTTTTTTTCCTTCGCGAGCTTGCCACGCTCTGTGTTGAACAAGCGCGTCGACTGAACTTCGCCCCGAGCGCTATGAAGCAGAGCTTTGCCGAATTGACCTTGGGCCAGGCGAATTTCGGCGATCAGCTTGTGTATTTGAGGGTCGCCGTGGACATGTTCTTTGTGTGCTTTATAGCGCGGGAACCAAGCGATTCCATCGAGGCAGAGGGCTTGCCTCGCGGCCTTGAGCGCCCGCTCCAGATCTTGCTTTTTCCCTCGTTTCAAACAGGCCGCTGCGTAACGCTTATAAGGGTTCGGCCAGATCGCTGCTCGGCATTCGATCGCAAGGCTGGGAATGGCTCGGTCGAGGTCACTGATTTCGAGAGCCATCCGCCCCCTCACCCCATGCAACGCAGAGTTGTCAGGCGCACGTTTTAATCCTTGGTCAAGGAGGCGATTGGCTTCGGTTCGACGAGCCGTTGGGCTCAATTCTGGACGCGATTTGTCAAGCTCGATGGCCCTCTGAATCAACTGCGCAACAAGCTTGTGGGCCCGAACTTGGCGCATGAGAGGATCATTCTTTTCCAGTAGGATCTTTGGGTCTTTGGCCTGGCGCTTGGCGACTTTCTTTTTGTATTGCTCTAACTCCCTCAACACCCTTTGCAGGGAGCCATTCAAGTTGGCCTCGCGATTCTCCCCAGGCGTCCAGGTGCAGTCTGCTAAGGCTGCCAGGGCTTCTGGATGATTGGGATCTATTTCCAGGAGTTCTTTAGCAATGAAATAGGCGAACGGACTTCGTCGATATCTCGTCGAACGGTGAAGCGCCAAGGTGAGCACTGGAAGCGTCACTTCGCTGTTCTCATTGAGGGCTGGGGCGATGGTCTCGGCGAGGGTCTTCGGAAACTCAAAGACAAGCCTGTTGAAGATTTCCGTTTTCCGCCACAGGCCCTGGCTGAGAGAGCCGTCAAAGTCGAAGACTAAGTTCAGCACGTATGCCCGAGTGTAAGGACTGTTAAAAGCCTCCAATGAACTCAATTGGAACCACATGTCGAGAGGTCGGAGAGACAGGGATTTTTTGAAATCAAGCGCCGCGTCCTCTTGCCTCCCCAGGCGAACTAGAATCTCTGCTCGACGTCCAAGAAGCCAAGCGAGTTCACTGTTTAGACCGAAGTCCTCAGGTCGAGAGCGTAATTGGTCTAGGGCAACATTGACGAGTTTCAATTGATTGTCAGCAGTGCTATAAGTCGCGAGACAGTGAATCAGTTCTTGCCGCGCATTGCTCGCTCCCACGGTCGACTCTGACTCGACATGATCAATCTTTGCGCATTGAACATTCTCACCGAGGCGCAAAAAGGCTCGTGCGGAGTAGAGCGACAACTCTGACTCCAAGTCGAAAGACTCTCTGTTGTTTAGGAATTCCTGAGGACCCCGTGAGAGGAAAGTATCAGCCATGGCTCGGTCGACTTGCTGACGCAGAGCATTGTTCCTAGAGACGAGGCTAGCCAACTGTTCTTTCTGCTCATTCAACTCCTTCGAGGGTTCTGACATATCCTGGGCCAATTGCGCTGTTCGTTGACTCTGGTTTTGAAGTTCTCCCTTTAATTTTAGCCACAGATCCCGAATGAGATCTAATTCAACAGCTTGAATAGAAAGCTGCAAAAATCGAGAGACTTTCGAGGCCGATTCCGAGAGCGCTTTCGTTTGCGCAGTCAGTTGAGCCGCTAGGGTCACCTGTGTCTTGGCAAACTTGGCGTCGTTCTCAGCGGCCCGGGCCCGTTCGACAGTTTGTTCAACGTCAACCATGTTCCGATTTAATTGAGCAAGGGTAAGAATCAGTGAAATAGTCAATAACAAGGCAGCCAGGGCGAGCGCTGTGAGGAAAGCGCGATACCGAGACTTCAATCGACTGATCCGTTCACCGAGCGCTTCTTGATACACATCGACCGGACGTTGTCCGAGGAAATCTCGGACTTGGCGCGCTAAGTGACCAGCGTCCTGGGTTCTCTCCTCTAGATCCCGGTCCATCGCTGCCTCAATGATTGCAACCAGGGCAGGAGGCAGCTCTCCCTCCACGCTGACCTCGGTCACCGATTTAGGGGCATTTTTCAAGAGGGATCTCACCACCTGGGTCGCGGGTCCTTTATACGGTGGGGCGAGGGCCACAAGCTCATAGAGGATGGCTCCGAGGGCGTAGACATCGGAGCGATGGTCAACCTCCGATGTGTTCAGCGCTTGCTCGGGAGACATGTAGGCGGGCGTCCCCATGATGATCCCGAACTCTGTCGTCAGAGCGTCCTCACCCGATTCTCTCGCGGTCGAGCGAATCTCCGAGTCTGTGCAGGTACCTTGGGCTTTTGCCAGCCCCCAATCCATAACAAGGACTCGTTGCTCCTCCGCTCCACCAACCATAACATTCGCCGGCTTCAAATCTCGATGGACCACACCGCAGCGCCCGGCGTAGGAGAGCGCATCGCAAATTTGAACGAAGAGTCGTAATCGCTTACGAAGAGTCAATTGTTCTCGATAACGCGGATCCGCTCTCAATTGATCAAGGTGGCCCTTTAGGTCTTTACCATCGATCAATTCAAGAACCAAATACAAGGCGGTTCCCGACTGTCCAATCTCGTGGACTGAAACAATATTAGGATGATTTAATTGAGAGTTGATTTGAGCTTCTTCGAGGAAGCGCTTACGCAGTGATTCGTCGGCTCTGGGCAGCAAGGTTTTAATTGCTAGCGGTCGATTGAGAATGGAATCCCGAGCCAGGACCACCTGCCCCATTCCACCTTTGCCGAGGAACTTCACCGTCTCGTAGCGGGCCGGTAATTCGAGGTTCATTGTGATCCTCCAATGATTCGCCCGGAGCCGTCGGTCCAAAGGTGGAGCTTTGGAGACACAACCTTGCGCCGTTGCCAAAGCTCCCGAACAGGGTCGAAACCCGACAGAGCCTCAGCAGCTTTCAATTGACCCCGTGCCTTGAGCTCCGCCTGAAAATCAGCGCAGGCTCGAATTAGAAATTCCTCGGAGTGCCGGAAGTCGTTGAAGAGCATGGTATAGCGGAGAAAATCGATGGTCGCCCGGCTCTTGTCTTTCGCCGATTGGAACTTCAGTCTTTGACTCGTGGTGAGGGTGGTTAGAGTTTTCGTATTGTATAAGAACGGCAATCGCCGTCTGCGAAGTTCTGCCTCAAGCGATTGGGCCCTCTTCAGAAGCTTCGAGAAGTCGCTTTTAGAATCGAACGCGACCCATAAATAGGAGCTGACAAGGCTGTGCTCATGGTAAGGGTGAAGCTTCCGTAGCTTCTTCTCAAGTTGCTGCACCATTTTTTGGCGAATCGCGACGGGGATGGCCCGAGAGCAAAGTCCACGGCTGAGAACAATGATAAGGCGCCCAAGAGTGTTGCCGTCAATTGGTTTTTGAAGCCCCGCGCAGGCGTCCTCTAAGAGCTTCAGCGCCTTCCCTTCGTCTTTGTCCAACGCCGCATTGACTGCCTTGAGGGTCGCACATAGCGCACTCTCGGATTCGATACGGCTGAGAAAGTCAATCCAGGGAGCCGGGACCTTCATTCCACAGGCTGCCTTCGCGACTGCGCAGAGTGAATAGTAGCGTTGCGACTGGGGCTCTTTGGGGTTCAGCGGAGGCTGCAGGCCTTGCTCAGTTAGTATTTCAGCGAAGGCCAGGACCTGGGGAAAGCCGAGAATGTTTTCATAGACATCCATGAGATCGAGGATCGGCTCTGGGTTCGTCAGCGCCCCCGGATTTTCAATGACTCTCCGGGCGAAGTCGCCGGTCATGAAGCGCCAACTTTGATGGGCCCCATATTTCTCATTGAATTGAAAGCAAACCGTCCCGAGTCGTGGGGTGAGAGAAGAGTCGAGAAGCGCCGCGTGATTGAAGCGCTTGATGGCGATGTTAATGTGACTGGCGCGGCTAGTCTTAGCGCTTTGATAGCCAATTCCGCTTTGCAAAACAGCGAGTCGTCCGGCGATCTCAGCGAGCATAGCGCTTTCGGTGTGCGTTTTCATCGCCAGTCTGACTTTTTTTGACAAGGGCTCGACCTCACCAAAGAAGGCTTTCATTTGGGCGAGCTTGGCTTTCGCGTTGACTTCTTCGCGAATGACTTGATACTTCCTCTCGAAGGGGCGTAGTTGAGCTTCCCACTGTAAGATTGGAAAGTCGCTATTTTTCTCGTCTGGGAGAGAGTCCAAGAATTTGATTGTGTCTTTCTCTTTGCCACTTTGTCGATTGAGTGATTGATAGAGCATAAGGGCGGCGGAGGCGTCCCTTGGCTTGTCTTTTAAAAGAGCTCTACAATCCTGTTCGGCGAGGACAGCGAGGGACTTCTCGCGGCTTAGGGCCCATTGAGATCGGGCCAAGCGAATCTGGCGCAGTAGCTCTGACGAGGCTCTTTCCTGCCCCTTAGACAAAGCCGAATCAGAGCGAAGCTTTTCAGCCTGGTTGATCAGGTCCTCAAAGTCATTTTTAAGAGTCTCTGTTGTCTGTCCTGAATCGCCGAGTTGTCGCAATCCAGATTTTGATTGAAGGCTATGAAGTCGCCGAATAATAGCGGCTCTCTCAACTGCGCGCTTGGTGTCTAGCTGGGCAACTTTCAATTCTTGATTGGCTCTGCCCTGCTCCATCTCTGCGATCGATAGGGAGGACTCTGCACCTAGCTTCGCTAATTTGACGTTTTTCTGAGTTTGCCAGGTGTGAAAGCCCAAACCAATAAACAGCGTTGTTAAGAGCGAGGCCACGGCAAAAGAAACAAAGGCTGCGCGAGGATTTTTTCGAGCTCGGCGCCGCATTGCAGCGAGCAGCGGCCACGATTCTCCCTCGATCGCTCGTCCCTCAACAAAGGCGCGAAGATCCGACGCGAAGTCGGCGGCGGCATAACTGCTCCCCGCTGATTTCGTGAGAATCCCGCGAATCTCCATGGGCCATGCCAGTGAGCTTCGGGAGTGAGACTCCATCAATGCTCGCAGCACTTGCCCGAGAGCAAGGACATCCTCCCCAAAGCTCTCTGAGTCATTGTGGCCGTGAAGCTTCCAAAGCGGATCGATGGGTCCCCCAGAGAGAAACAGCTCACCGAATTTTCCAACTCGAATAGACTCAAGATTGATGCCGCTGTGAGCCAGGCCCACTTTGTGGGATTCCGCTAGAGCTTCTGCAATGGGGAGTAGAGTATCCGCGATCTCATGGACGGTCGATCGATGGGCATCGAGCTTGTCTTTCAGTGTTTTTTCAGGGAGGGGGTTTGCGAACGCGGCTTTTTGGCCCTCGAAGTCACCGAGGTCGTGAATCATAGGGAGGGCTGGATGGCAACACTGGGAGAGAGCTTGAGCGACGCTCCACGCCTCGTTCTCATTGTCTTCGTAGCGCTGAACGCAGAGCGCTCGTTGAAAACGCGTATCCAGAACTAGGGCAACGGACCAATCTTTGTCCGAGCCTTGAATTGTCTTAATCAGTGAATAGCGCTTTTCCTTGAAGACGGAGGTGAGCCATTCAGTGCTTGATTGATCGGTAAACGCCGCGCTGAGGGTGACGGCGACGGCGGAGGGGTCATCAACAAGGATTGTTGGGTTACTGGCCGGATCATTTGGAAGCAGCGCTGTCTCGGAGGATGCGTCGCCCCCTGGAGGGCCGCTCTGAATCACGGTTTCCTTTGTCTCAGCCTCGTAGCGAGATTCGGCCGCGAGTTCTGAGCTTTGATTGGGGAGGTGGCCCCAGCTCGCTAAAACATCAGTAATCCGACAGTTCTTAGCGTCAGCCTCAGTTCTTGCGCGGGCAATGACTTCTTCACCAAAAACTTCGACGAGGCGTGGCGGAAGTGGAGGAGTGTCAGACACAAACATTCCTATGGGAGAGGGACTCGTTCCGATTTAGTGTGCATCGCCAATGATCAAGATGCAAGGCTCCGATCTTAATTTAGGGGGCTGTTAAATACTCGCTTTTGAAAAAACGAAAAACCCCGGAACACGTGTTCCGGGGCCGAAGTGTTGAGTTATTAATCGGGGCTAGAAACTAAGATTTAGCTTTTTGATTTGGCCATCTTCTTAATTGCATAGCGAGAACCTTTGAAAGCGCTCATGACTGTTTTACCAGTCAAAGAGTGACCTTCTTTCATAGTGACTTCGGCTGTTTTCTTAGCGAAGTCAATCTTGACGTCTTGGACGCCTTTGATCTTTTTGAGGGTCGCGCGAACCGCGCGAGAACAGCTGCTCCCTCATGTCATTCCCGAGACAGCGAGAACATACTTTGAATTGACACCAGCTTCACCAAAGCTTTTGACTTTGTAACGCTGGCCAGCCAAAGAAGCCAGGACGGCTTTCTTGGTTAGCTTGGACTTGACGTCCTTCATGTGAATTTCAGCAGTTTGAGATTTAAAGTCGATCTCGACTTTTTTCACGCCTTTAATTTTTGAGAATGCCCCACGGACAGCTTTTGTACAGCCAGCGCCTCAGGTCATTCCAGAAAGTGTAACCTTGTATACTTTTGGCGTAGCTTTGGCTTTCTTATCCTTGGCAAAAACAGCCGAAGGAGCGAAAGTCAGAGCCATTAACGCCAAACTCAAAATGAGCTTTTTCACGATAATTCTCCTTGAATTAGAAAACAAAACCATTCAACACTTCGTTCTTTGATTTACGTTTGGGTTCTTCGCTTGCTTGTCGCTTCGAGCCCGCGAAGGCTTCACGTTTTTCCCAGGGGTCGTGCCCGATTCCTCAAAGCTTGGCCTTGGAAAACGTTGGAAGACCATGTCGAGGAAGCACTCCATCACTGGGGTCACTAATTTGTCCACGTGCTGCACGAGAAACAACTGACGCGTGAGCGCTAATCCCTTCACATCAATGCAACGCAAGGTGCCCTTAGATATTTCTTCGGCGACAGCAAAACGACTCGAAAACGATATCCCCAAATTCGCAGCGACTAGTTTTTTCACTGGTTCAGGATTCGTCAGAGTTATGACTTTATTCCAAGCCCCACCCTGAGAACCAAACCACTCCTCAAACAAACTCCTCGTCGCCGAACCCTTTTCCCTAACAATCCATGTCTCTTTACTGAGCTGAGCAGCAGTCACATCTTCTTCAAGAACTAGAGGATGCTCCGGAGCGCCGACGCAGACGATTTCATCCGAAACAATGGGACACTGTGCGATTGAGTTGTTATTGAGTGGGACTCCCACAAAGCCTACGTCGAGGTCATTGCGGAGAATCTGCTTCTCAATGAGGCTCGAATTCTCAACGGAGTAATCGAAATCGACGTTGGGGTAGAGCGTGTGATATGCACTAAGAATGGAGGGCAAGAGATAAAGCCCGGGGGTTGTACTCGCGCCGATTCTTAAGGCGCCGTTGTCAGTGCTGCCGTGAGCCCGAACCGCCTCTGTCAAGCGATCCAAAACCCCGAGAGCTTTCACGGCCTCCTGAGCCAGCGTTTGACCCGCGGCCGTGTAGTGCAAAGACTTGCCAAGCAACTCGAAGAGCCGCGTTTGGAGATGATCCTCAAGCTGCTTGATCTGACGAGAAACCGTGGGCTGAGAAATCAGTAACTCTTCAGCGGCCCGGGTGTAGTTTAGGTGCTTCCCGACCGTTAAGAAAGTCTTCAAGTGAATAGGATTCATAGACTCCCCATGCAATTTCTGAATCGTACCTGATGTTATCCATACGATATGCGAATAGCAAATTCTTCCCGAAACATTTTCTCAGAGTTTCGAAGGTCCCTTGCGTTTGTGAATAAGCGAGTGTGTCTGAGCGCTTCAATACCAAGGCGGAAAGTGCTCATCCTCAACGCTTCACGATAATTTCCAAGCTCGGGCAAAACACAGTCAATTTTATTTTATGATGTAGTAATGTCTTTCGTTTCGCAGACAATGCGTCGTCACTCTGTCCATTCCCAGGAGAAGCTGCGGTCATGAATCTTTGTCGTGGGACCGTCTTATTACTCTTCGTCTTGCTGCTTCAGAGCGGTTGCTGCACTAAAGAGCTCGCCCTCTCCTTAGGGGATGCCGCCCGTGAGAGCTTCTTTCGCGAACAAGATCGCCTGCAACAACGCTTCCTCCAAATCGAAGCGGACGCTATTAAAGACACTGTCGCCACCGTGCAGAACGTCATCACCGACGAAAAGACCAAAGCCGCCGCCCGACAGCTCGCCGAAGAATTCACCTCCGCCGCTGACAGAGGCATGAAACGAAGCAACAAGCGCCTCGAAGAATCTCTCACAACCTTGGACAAGCAGCTGAATAAGTCTGTCGTGGAACTCAGCGCGCAGCTTCAACAAGAGCAAACCAAAATCTCTGAGACCACCGTGAAGACTATGGAGAAGGTCTCTAGCGAAGTGGGCAAGAACCTCCGCATCGCAATGACGGAGAGCATCAGAGAAACACGAAAGGCCTTCACCGAAGAAGAAATCATTAATGAGGCCGCGAAGAATCAGATCAAGCGGACCATCCAACCTCTCATCAATGAGATAATCGAAGAGTCTGGGCGTAAAGCCGGCGAAACCATGCAGCAGACCATCGACGATCTGTCCTACCCCTTAGCCACTGGCTCCGCAGCCATGCTGGTGATTGCCCTGCTCACAATGGTGCTGCCGTCTATGTTCCTCTTCATGTCCTATAAGCGCTCGATCGCCGCGATCAACGCTATGAAAGAGGTCCTCGATGCTCAGAGAGAGCTCATCGAG
>JARGOJ010001237.1 GCA_029210225.1 Planctomycetota bacterium | reverse complement strand
TCCTTTAACAACGATTCAACGAATTTGGGTGTGGCCTTTGGGTCCCGCCCTTTTTTCGTTTTTCACGTGAAGGGTTGGGGTCAATCCCAAATCCACATGGATTGAGTGTTCGTCGGGGAACCAAACCAAACTCCCGGGCGGTCACACGGCCGGGCTGGCGACCCAGCCGCCCCTACACAGATTTTCACTTTGCTATGGGCTCTAACCGTTATGAATAGCCATGTAGGTGTAGACGCCACCGGGGTGCCGGACCACGGGCGCCCGACCATGTGTCTGCCCGGGCTTTGGTGTTTGACCTCGGATTATCATTCGCCCATTAGGCATTGAAATCAAGGCTCATTTCGATGACCGTACATGCAAAGAGGGCCGGCGTTTCCGCCAGCCCTCATTGCATAAGTCTTAATCCGAAGAGGATCAGCCTTTGATCTTCTTGATCTCTGCAGTCAATGCAGGAACAACCTCGAAGAGGTCTCCAACGATGCCGTAGTCGGCGACCTTGAAGATCGGTGCTTCTTTGTCCTTGTTGATGGCAACAATGCACTTAGAAGTCGACATACCGGCGAGGTGCTGGATAGCTCCAGAGATACCGACGGCGAAGTAAAGGTTTGGAGAGACAGTCTTCCCTGTCTGGCCAACCTGATCCCCGTGTCCGCGCCAGCCAGCATCAACGACAGCGCGAGAAGCGCCGACAGTCGCGCCGATTTCTTCGGCGAGGGTCTCAAGCAGTTCGAAGTGCTCAGGACCCTTCATTCCGCGACCACCAGAGACAATTCGACTGGCTTCGGTGAGGTCGGGCTTCTCAGAAGCCGCAGCTTCCACAGAGATGACCTTGACCTTGAGGTCGTCGGCGGAGAAGTCCAAGGCGAGGTCTTCAACAGCGGCGTCGCCGCCATCTGTTTCAAGAGTGAAGCTGTTAGGACGCACAGAGACAACCTGTGTTGCGCCGGAGAGCTTCAATGTGACGTAGGTCTTACCTGCGTAAACAGGACGCGTCAGGACCAAGCGGCCGTCTTCAACGGTGGCGCCTGTGATGTCCGAACCGAGGCTGACGTCGAGAGCTGCGGCGACTCTTGGGGCAAGGTCTTTGCCGTCGAGAGTCGCAGAGATGAAGAGCACCTCTGGAGCTTCGGCTTTGGCAGCCAAGACAACGGCGCGGGTCATTGCGTCGGAGTTCCAATCAGCGAGCCAATCACCGGAGGCGACGAGGACACGAGAGGCGCCATATTGACCAAGTGAGGACGCGAGATCTTTCGCGTCGGAGCCACCGACAACAACCGCGGTGACATCGCCGCCACCTGTTGCTGCGGCGATTTTCTTGCCCTCAGAGAGCGCTTCAAGAGAGCCTTTTTTGAACTTGCCCTTCTTGATTTCGCAGAAGACGAGCACTTTGCTAGCCATAAAATCAATTCCATTTCTCTAATGTTACGCCATGGGCATAACTTGTTTTCAAACGACTCAAGATCAGAAGGACAAGGATTTCGCTTCGTCTTGGAGGAGTCGCAACAATTCACCAACGGCTTCAGGACCTTCGCCAACAATCTTTCCGGCTGGGCGCTCGGGAGGAGGAGTCATGGCAGTGACTTCGTATCCGGCGTCAGGGAAAGCGTAATCGAAGTCCGCTTGGGGCTTCTTCTTGGCTTTCATGATGTCTTTGAGCTTGGCGTAACGTTCTTCAGCGAGACCGCGCTGAGCGGAGAAAGCGGCGGGGAGAGAGACTTCGAGAGTCTCAACGCGGCCTTCAGCGGAGCGTTTGACAGTGGCTTTGCCGTCGGCGATCTCGAGAGAGATACAGTCCATGACAAAGGGGATGTCGAGGAGTTGGGCGACCATGGGACCGACAGCCGAAGCTTGGGTGTCCACGGCTTGACGACCAAAGAAGACCAGGTCACAGCTCTCTTCGGCCTTGATAGCGGCTACCAAGGCTTTGGCGACACCAAGAGGATCTCGGTGAGCAGCGTCGTCTTTAATGAAGACTCCGCGATCCGCGCCGAGGGCGAGGGCGTCTTTGATCCGTTGGCGGGATTCTTTGTTGTCTTTACCAACAGAGAGGGCGATCAATTCAGATCCCTCGTTGGCAGCTTTTAGCTCGACAGCTTTGGACGCGGCGACCGCGTCGTAGGGGCTCATGACATACTTGACACCCTGGGGATTGATCGTCAAGTTGTCGGAACCGACCTTTAGGTTTGCGTTCGTATCAGGAACAGCTTTCACGCAAACAAAGATTCGCATGTTCGACTCTCTTCCGTAATTAAATCGAAGTCACCTAAGCGTGACTTCCTCAGCAATGAGATGCTTCAACTGTAAGCGGCAATGCCTGTGACAGCATGGCCAAGAATCAATGTGTGAATATCGTGAGTCCCTTCATAGGT
>JARGOJ010000124.1:6498-13399 GCA_029210225.1 Planctomycetota bacterium | reverse complement strand
CGCCTTTTTAGAAGAGGCTGGCGCGCCCCAGGTTTATGTCCCGAAGCCCATGCTTGAAGAAGCTCGCGACTTTATCGAGGCGCAGCGTCGGGCTCAGCGATTTGACTTTGCCTATGAGTTACATGGTTTGGATGACGGCGACCGAGTTGAGATTGAGCATGAGCGCTTTGTTGAGGCCTTTCGGACAACTCACTATCTGCCGACCAATGGCTTCTTTGTGAAAGAGCGGCGGCAGCGCTTGAAAGACGCCCTTGTGGGACTGAAAGGCTCTGAGATCAAGGCTCTGCGAGCGAAGGGAGAAGATGTTCATCAGACTGTTGAGCTGCCCCTCTTTGCGTATACCTCCGATACCTCACCGAAGCTCTTTGATGAGCGGCCGGAGTTGTTGGACTCCGAGATCTTGGTGACGGAGTGCTCCTATATCTTTGGATCTTTAGAGTATGACCCCGAGGATGAGTCGAAGCTGGGTGAGAAGGACACGACGCATTGTCATGTTCGTCCGCTTATGCGTCGTCTCGCAGGCTTTAAGGGGAAGACCTTGGCCTTGTGTCACTTGCCCATCACCTTTCAGAACATTGATATTCGCGCTTTTCTTCTGCCTCGTATCCCGGCGCATTTAAGGGATAGAGTCATGGTGCTGCCCTATCAAGATGAGCCTTGCCTCTCGATTCCCTATGAGGCTCCAGGAAACGAAAATGCAGAGTGTCCGGAGCTTTTGCCTTGGAGGGAGCTTGATGGGGAGCTTTGGGAGGTGAAGGAGAGGGCGCCGTATTTTGGCGGGCGTAAGAAGCAGTTGATCGCGGAGATTCAGGAGCGCCTTGGTGATTTTCGGATTGCTTATGAGTTTGAGGGCGCTGTGATCGAGCGAGACAGCGCGCTTCAGCTATATGAGGACGCTTACTACTTTTTCCTTAAGCGTCAACCAGAGCTTTTGGATTGGTTAGTGCAAACAGCAGCGGAGGTCTATGATACCGAGCCTGAGAATGTCGCTTCAGGTATGGATTATGGGGCTCAGGAGCCTAGCAAGGCGACTCATCTGCAGGATATTGCGATTCGCCGGGTTTTGCTTCGTTTGGGGCGGAGCTTTGAGGGCGCGGATCTTCTGGAGATTCGGGGGGTGCGTTCTCGGGGATATGTTTTGAATCCAGGGGTGGTGCCTTTCCACAGGCCCGAGTGCATTCAGCAGCCCGAGTGGAAGGCGACCTGGTCGGTGCCTGGGAGCGTCGAGTCGTTCTGGCAATCGAATAAGGTGATTGTGGTCCCGATTAAGAAGCCCGATCCCGAGCCAGAGGAGTTGGGGGGCGAGTCAGAAGAAATAAGTGCTAGAGAAGGCAGGGCTTTAGGGGGGGACGAGTCGGGAAATGTGGGGATGGAATAGGAGTGGCTGTGCTTTCCTGTTCGTTTCTTCGGCGTCTCATACCGCGATCTGTTATCCTCATTTGACCCCAGCGTTGTAGGCGTCTGGACATCAAAAAGAGGCCCTTGTTTTATGGATACCCTGTCCCAGAATTTCATCGCATATCTCTATAGTCAGAACAAAGTTTCTACAGATGCGGTGGATGCGTGCATTAACTATTGGAAGGTCCAGCAGCGTCGGGGACGGAGCATTACTCTTCCTGAAATAGTCGTTGAGCGGGGATTGCTCAGTGAGGCTCAGGCCCGTCAAATCATTAAAGATATCCAGCAAGACGATGATAAGTCGAGCGCCAAAGCAGCTCAGTCCAAGCGTTCAAAGCGCCGGAAGGGTGTACCCACCGCTAAGCCAGTGACCCAAGAAGCGCCTGAAGCAGCGGCGAAGAAAGAGATCCATCCTCTCGTTTATGTCGGGGCGATTTTGCTGGGCATCGTCCTATTGTATTTTGTCGTGCAGAAGCTGGCGAAGCCACCAGAGAAGCTGACTGTTCCCGAGCAGACCTTTCAGGGTTTGGGTATTACGGGTCCTTCATTCGTGGAATTGGAGAGGGACGCGGCGGAGGCCTTCGTCAAGAATCGTCAATTTGATGAGGCTCGTGAAAAATTGGCTGGCCTCCTAAATAAGCCGGAAACAAACGCTGAAGATCGTCAAAAGATTGAATTTCAATTGGCCGAGCTTAGTCGGGTTGAGGCTTTGGTTAAGAAGGTTCAGGCGGTCAAGAAGAAGCTCCGTGGCTTGTTAAAGAATGAAGATTACAAAGCGGCGAAGAAGTCCATTGAGGATCTACTGCGAAACCACCCAGAGTTGAAGAATCAGCCTGAGGGGGGGGAGTTAGAGGAGACCTTGTCGCTGTTGTCGAAGACGAAGAAAGAGGATGGGGGGACGAAGCGAGATCCTTCGAGGACAAAGAAAGATTGGAAGAAGGACCCGAGGCGGAGTTCGAACAATGATCGGGAGAGGTTTGAGGTTCCGGCGTCAAAGCTGGCGTTGTCTAAGGCAAAAGCGGTGGAGAGCATTCGCGCCGGGGAGTTTCGAACGGGTCTTTGGGAGAAACGGTACAAGCGGGCGAAGCAATGGGTCGCCAATGAGAAGAAGAAGCTGATCTTACTTGTTCGTCAAGAGGCTGCGAGGGCGTTAAAAGCGTCGAAGAAGACGCCGCTGACCGCCCGAATCACGAAGACCTACGAATTGACCAACGCGGTCGTTGAGAAATACGACGAGGACGGCTTCACACTAAAGAACAGTCGTGGAGAGTTTGGTTATCGGTGGGATTTGGCGCAGCGGGAGTTAGCCTATAAAGTTCGTAAACTGGGGGTCGATGAGAAGTCGGCGGATTCTCAGTTTCGCTTTGGCAAATTTTGTGTGAAGCGTCAGTATTTTAGTGCGGCGAAGCGTGCGTTTCGAAAGGCTGCGAGCTTAGACGGTCGTTATAGTTCGAGGGTTCCCGACCTCGCTGTTCTGGAGAAAGCGTCCAAGGCTTTTCATGGTGAGGTCAATCGGCTTGGGGGGGAGCTTGTCGGGTTTAAGTATCCGTTTCAGGAGTCGACGGAGCAATTGGATTGGGTGACGACGAAGTTCGCGCCCTTGTTCCGCAAGGGTCAATTATTGATTCCCAATGGCCCGAATAACTCCTTTCATCTGATTGGATTGAAGGGGGTTGTTTTTCATGGTTTCTCAAGGGTCACATTAGATTTAGGGCGCACGAAGGGTTCGGTGGCGGTGCTGATGCTCTTCGCGGAGAACTTTGGCCTTCAAGTGACCTATTATCGGGATGCGGGACAAATCAGTCTTTACGACTTAAATGCTCGCCGAGACTTTACCCGGCCCATTCGAGTTTCGAAGGGAGCCAAGCGTTTACGAATGACTTATCGTGGGCAGCGCTTGGAGGTTCAATTAGACAGGAAAGACGTGGCGGCCTTTGAGTTAGAGGGCTTAGACGAATTCCAGGTTCAATTTGGCGGGCGCGGGCGAGGCGGGCAGGTCGCCCTCGAAGAGTTTCGAGTTGAGGGTCGGGTCTCTCAGGTTTGGCTCCGCAAGACCTTCGCCGAAGCCGACGACATCATCGAAGCACTCCTCGCCGACGAAGGCGTTGGCGCCCCGCAGAGTGCTTGGGCTCGCAAGAAAGAGGCCCTCAGCGCCGAGTCATTGGTGAAGTCAGGGAGGGCGTTAAGAGCCATTCGAGAGGCTCGGATCATTATCAATGATGCAAACAAACCATTGGAGCAGGCGCAGAGGATTCTAAACAAGGTTATTCAGAGCGATCCGCGGAATGCAGTGGCTTACTATGAGCGGGCGCGGGTCTTTTATTTCGCTAATTTATTGCGCTATGCGCTCTTTGATTTGAATCGTGCGGTGCAATTGGCGGGGGGCTTTCACGAGGCTTTAGCGATGCGGGGGCGGGTCTTAATTAACCTTGATCGGATGGAGGACGCTCGAAAGGATATTGAGCGGGCTTTAGAGTTTCGACGTGATTCAGCGCAGGGACTTTTAGCGAAGGGAACATACTTGCAACGGTCCTTGAGGAATAAAGAGGCCGAGCAAGAATTGGAAATTGCCTATGCGCTTTGGCCGAAGAACTCCAATATTTCCCGGCTATTTGGCAATCTAACGCATGTGGTGAATGGCCCTCCGTGGGAGCGTCGCCATAAGGTTGAGACCGATCATTATATTGTCCTCTCAGATATCTCGGAGAGTCGTGCGCGTTTCTACGCCGATCGCTTGGAGTGGATTCATGCCTTTTATCAGAAGCAGTTTCCTTATTCTGTTGGGAAGAAGAAGGCGACGGCGTTAATTTTTAATACTCAGGAGGGTTATCAGCAGTACGCAAACCTGACGCGGAATTCTCGGGCCGAGTCGACACTTGGTTATTTTCACCCGGTTTACGATCAATTATTACTATTCGAAGACCCTGAGGGCTCGACTGAAGAGACGCTGGATACCTTGTATCATGAGGGCTTTCATCAATTTATCTCGCGAATTTGCCCGAGCTTGCCGTTTTGGGCCAATGAGGGTTTAGCTGAGTATTTCGGTCCGACGCGATTTGATGATTATGGCACGGTCAAGTCGACCGGGGCTTTGAACCCATTACGCTTGCCTTATCTTCGGGATTACAAGAAGCGGGCTTTGCCTTTCTTAAAATTCGCGGATCTAATGAACCAGAGCGGTCGTCAATTTCAATCGGGGAATGTCGGATTGAAATATGCTCAGTCTTGGTCGATGATTCATTTCTTTAAGCACGGGACTCAGGGCCGTGGGCCGCTTTTTAAGGCCTATTTTGAAATGTTAAGGGCTGGTCGTACAGCGGAATATGCGTATAAGAAGACTTATGGTCAATTGAACCTGTCAGGCTTTGAGAATCAGTGGAATTCATATCTGAGTGAGATTCTCAGGAAGACTCGCAGAAAGCGTTAAACAGGATAGCGTTATGACGGAGAAACCATTGGAAGAACGTAATCGGACAACGTTGCAAGCCGCGAAAATCGGGGTGATAGGCTCTGTGATCGCCGCCCTGCTCGGGGCTGCGGTGCCATATATCGTGAGGTTATCCCGCGATGGCAATCGTGGTGATCGACGGAGTCGCAGTAAGACAGACGACAGCAAGAAGACGGACGCCGCTCAGGAAGATTTGCTCTTTGAGGTGACATCTCCCAAGAATTTGGAGAAGGGCAAGCATAAGCAACTCGTCACCGTGCGAGGCAAGCAAGATCATGTGCCTGAGGATCACTACCTTTGGTTCGCCGTTCGCCCAGACGGAAAGGAAGAGTATTCTGTCGAGGGCCCGATTGAGTTGTTCGCCAATGGCACTTGGAGCCATAAGCTGACGCTTGGTGAGGAAAAGGGACCCCTTGGGAAGTATGAAGCCCGGGTCTTGCTCGTGAATAAAAAAGTGCACGAAGAGCTGTCGAGTTGCAAAGAGCCCATTCGTTTGGAAACTCTAGGCGGTGAGAGCAAGGACGGCTTAACTTATGTCGCGGAGTATCACGTTCGACGCAAGTAAGTCTTATTTCCAATCTCAAGAATGAAATGCGAAGTCATGAAAATTGAAGAGTTGTTCTCTGTCGCAGGGAAAGTCGCCCTCGTGACCGGTGGTTCTCGCGGTATCGGCGCAATGATTGCCCGAGCCTACGTCAGCAACGGTGTTAAAACCTATATCTCCTCTCGCAAATCCGAAGTCTGCGATGCTATGGCGAAAGAGCTCTCAGCGCACGGCGAGTGTATTTCAATTCCCGCTGACCTATCGAGCACGGAGGGGCTGATAAAGCTCGTGACGGAGATCTCAAAGCGCGAGACGAAGCTCGATATCCTGGTCAATAATGCCGGGGCCACTTGGGGAGCGCCGATTGATCAATTCCCAGAGGCGGGATGGGATAAGATCATGACTATTAATGTGAAGTCCGTGTTCTTCCTCACTCAGCAATTATTGCCCTTGCTTAGAGCTTCAGGGAGCGACGAGAACCCGGCGCGAGTGATCAATATTGCCTCTGTCGATGGCATGCACGCCCCAGGCATGGAGACCTATTCCTATTCTGCGAGTAAAGCGGGGCTTATTCAATTGACGACGTCTTTAGCGCGCCATTTAGCCAAAGACAAGATTACAGTGAACTCTGTGTCTCCAGGGCCTTTCGAGAGCAAGATGATGGCTGAGACATTAAAGGTGATGGGAGACGAAATCGTCGCGAACACACCACGAGGTCGCATTGGCACGCCGCCGGATATGGCTGGAGTGGCGATCTATTTGGCGTCGAGGGCGGGGGCTTATCTGACGGGGACGAACATTCCTATTGATGGTGGCTTAGTGACTTGTCTTTAACGGTAGAAGGTTGTGGGGGAGTAGAGATTGGGAGAGTTGTTCTTTTTTGAGATTGAGTGATTGATAAATCTCCTGCGCCGATGCATGGGCCGGGCTAAGCTAATGAATGGAGTTTGGCGAAGAGGGCGGTGTTACGATGAGCTTTGATAGAGACTACCAGCGGGGGGCTCGGCGCGGTTCTTCTGATCCGGAAGACCCTCTCGCCCGGCGGCGCTTCATGTCGACGCTCCAGCGTCGCTATCAGAAAGAACCAGAGCCTGGGCAACGAATCTTCTACGTGGTCTGCCTGACGGATGTGAAGAAGGGCGTGTCTCTGACCTATGCCTTGGAGTCGGCTCATGAGAATCCAAACCCCACGGAGAAGCAGCCCAAGTTTGCCTCGGTCGAGTCGGCGGTGGGATTTGCCGAGTCGGTTGTTCAGAACTTTCCCACGGTGAAGTGTTGGGTCATCGAAAAGGGCGGGCACCCGGAAAAGACGGTGCAGCTTGTCCACGCGGGGGGCTCTCTGTTCTTTGAGTGACAGACAATAAATCCTGGGCAAACCCTGTGTTTGCCCTGGATTTGGTTTTATTCCGGGCGAACAATAAATCCTGGGCAAACACCAAATCCGCGGGCAAACACAGGGTTTGCCCCTACGCATTTTTCGCGTTGCTGTGGGCTCTGGGGTATATGAAAGG
>JARGOJ010000124.1:0-6482 GCA_029210225.1 Planctomycetota bacterium | reverse complement strand
CCTGTGTTTGCCCTGGATTTGGTTTTATTCCGGGCGCCCGGTGGCGTCCGCCCCTACATTTTTTTCGCGTTGCTGTGGGCTCTAGGGTATATGAATGGCCATGTAGGGGCAAACCCTGTGTTTGCCCTGGATTTGGTTTTATTCCCGACGAACTCCCCTGCGAATAAAATAGCTGTCCTTTCCTAGAGGTCGCCGAACTTCTTTTTGTAGTGCCGGGTCCAGAGGGTGATGGTGGGGGCGCCTATGATGGCGGGGGCGACCCAGGGGAGTGAGGCGAGGATTCCGTCGAAGCCGATATCGACGAAGCGGGTGATGCCGAAGACGAGGAAAGCGGTGTGAAAGGCGATGCCGGCTCCGAAGATGGCGGACATGTGTTCGTACCACCAGGCCATGCGGGGTTTGCTTGGGCTTCTCATGAACTTGAGGCCGCCGATTCCGACGAGGAAGCCAATGGGGGACATGGCGAAGAGGAGAACTTGCATGAAGGTGGCGACGAAGCCGTATGCGATGACCCCGAGGCTTGAAAGTATGCAGCTTAGGAGTAGGGCTTTGTGAAGGGAGTCTCTGAGAATGGAGGGGCCTTTGCGGGCTCGAATGACATAGATGGCGTGGCGGGTTGAGACGAGGCCGACGATGGACAGGTAGCCCAGGAAGATCGCTGAGGATTGCACTCCCGAGATGACTTTGGCGCTTGGGTCGATGCGGTGAAGCACCTCGACGGCCCATAGCTTTGGAGCGATGAGTTTGGCGGCGCTGATGAACAGGGCAGAGAAGCCGACGAGGTAGCTACAGTAGGCAAATATCTTCCCAAAGAAGAGGTGGACCTTGCCGCCCTTCTTCGCGAACACCGGAATCCAAAAGACCAGTAAACCGATACAGCCAGCGATGATATGCGTCCATATAAGGATGCTTCGAAAAAGTTCCATAGCGAGCGATCTTAACACTCTCAAACAGATGCTATCCCCTATTCTTCAAGGCCCCATCCCTGACAATCCAGTCCTGGGTACCAAATGAGACGCATCCTGAGGCGAATCCTCCGCGTTCTTGAGACGTATTTGCTTCGAAAAATTTCAAACTAACTTGGAGATCTAGCTTTTCCGGGCTTTAAAAAAATTGTTAAGCTTTGGCTTGCTCCTTGCATAAGGAACGAGTGCTCCTGTTTGTAAGCACGTCAGTTTCTGGAGCAAATTGTAGTCTTCGTTGTTTGAGAGGGATGATTTATGAAACGCGGTTTATTAGTTCTTATGGCGGCTGTCGGGTTGATTACCGGCGCGGTCTATGCGAACTCGAACTTAACCAATGGCAGCTATAAAGCCACTGGCAAGACGGGCTCAGTTAAGACTTCTTCAACTATTATTGTTAAGAAGGTCTCAGGTCGTAAGTTTCAAGTCACTCGCCTCTTCAAATACGGCGAAAAATCAGGTCGCTGGACCGCTTCTGGCCTCGACAACGGATCACGCCTCGTCGTGGAATTCGCAATCACCGAAGCCGACGGTATGGCTGGCGCCCTCACCGGACTCAGCTCTGGCACCACTAAGACTGTCCGCGGTGTCTTCAAAATCACCAACAATAAAACAATCAGCGGCGACTACTACGAAATCACAAAGCGTGGTCGTCGCTCAAGCCGTCGCCTTATTGGCACGGAAAGCGGAACCGGCATTTCCGGTGGCATGCAAAGCCTCTCCACTGCCTCGTGCGTACAAAGGTTGCTCCCGTTGAAAACTCCGAAGTGTATTCAACTCTGATTGAATGGTGGCTGCCATACTCGTATCGGACAAAGTGAAATCTTTCATCCCCGTGATAATCATGCTGTCGACTTCGACCCAGGGATTATCCGCCTCGTCGGCAGCATTCGAGACGGACGGAGTGCCTCGACCCAGATGAGCCCGTCGCATTAATCTGACAATGAACTTCATATCAGAAGGGTTCGTGCCTCCCGGATCGGTATTTGAATCATTCAGAAAATCGCCTCTGTTGGTAATCGAAGTGATCGTGTCAGCTTCAGTCGTCATCCTGAAATCAGAAGTGTCATCGTCGGTAATTAAATCAAGAGCCGCTGTCGATATGTCCCGCGGTGCAATTCTCGTAAATGTGGGAGCGCCTCCGGAAAAGTTTGGATCGACGCTGAAATAACTGGGGCGAGGCATCGATGTCATGGGATCGACATTTTCGTTATCTCCTGCAGACCAGATATTATAAATTCCTCCGCCACCGATGGAACCACTGCGAATCGTCAATCTTCGCTTGTCTGTATCAGTTAACACAGGATCTGCTGCAATATTATCAAGATCCGAATAATCGCTGCTGATCCCTGTGATATCCGTGCGTGGTTCGAGTCGAATCTGCCAGGCATCGTTGGCGAAGCTGACAGTTTGATGACTGGCGTTTCGCAATTCCAGAAACGAGAAATAACGATCTTTTTCATCGTCGTATTCGGTGGCATCGTGGTTGAATGGATTCGAGGAGGCATCTTCGATTTTATTGGCTTTAATCGCCAGGAATTCGCTGAGCGTCAGCTTCTGCGCTTCGACACCAAAGACGGCTTCACGATCCCCTCCATCGTCAGTATAAGGATTGTCATCCGGACTCCAACCATTACTCAGATTCGTATCGTATTCAAATTGAGTGATGACATCATCGGGATCCAGGGCATCGACAACATTCACAGCAAACTGCGCCATTTCCTTCATCTGAGTATTAGTATAAAGGGCATTTCCAGAGTTATCGGTGCGGTAGTCTAAGCTGTCGTTTCCTCCACCCAATGTATAGAGCAGTACGTAAATGTCACGAGCCATCCGCTGGCGATCATAGCGTGCCCAGATTTCCTGATTATTTGCCTGAGACATTGAATTCTGAGCAACAGGTGGATAAGAAGGCAATTGAACTGGTGATTGCCCACTCCAATTCGTACCTGTTGTATACAGTATTTTTGATGCAGGCAGCACATCCAATTGACCATTTCCATTCAGGTCTTCGCCTGAGTCGAGCGCACTATTATCGTTGACATCCTCTCCCGGGTGCGGTGTGAGTGGGCGGGTCGTCACTGTGCGTCCTGTTCCCGTATCCTCAAAAACCAAAAGATGATTGAGATTCAGCTTCATCTGTAACTGAGAACGGTCAGTGTTTCCAGGAAGCACTGTCAACAAGGTACGTAATTCCGGGCGGAACGGATCCAAGCCAGAAAACGTTGGCGGAAAATTTGTGAGACCATCAGTTTCCCAGTCTCTTAAGCCGGGGGTAATTGGCATACCAAACTGTTTACGATCCCAGCTCAGGGAGGTAAATTGTCTACGGATAATATTAGACCGCCAGTTTACTGTAGCTGCACGACCAAAGTTAAAGGGGAGCAGGAATTCCAGACGCGAGCTGACACCGGTATTATCCTGATCCGTCTGATTCATATGCAGGAAGGCAAGATCGTCGACAGCGAAAGGTTCATCATAGGGCCGCTGTACTTTTTCCAGATCGACGGTCATTTCGTCAGCTTCATCCATCAGGACACCAAAGTTGTCTGACGAATCAGTAATGGAATCCTTGAAAAACGTCCGACCACCGTTATAGCGGGTGGTACCAGCAAATTCGAAGTCGCGATATCCACTCCAGCCATTGTAGCCAATCGCTGGCTGACGGTAGCTGGCTCCTGTTTTATTGGTTCTTCCCGAGCCATTATACGCCAGCGGATGCATGAAAGAATGCACGTTAGAACGGTTTCCGTTCAGAGAACCACTCAATGTGCCCCCTTCATAGCGGTTGGCATTGTCGTCAACGAGTGTCTGGCCTGCACGTGGAAATGCTAATACAGAACCGCCACTGGTATCGACGAGATAGAGTGGATCTCCAGAACTGTCGCGCTGGGCATCATAGAGCAGATTAGGTTCCCCCCAACGGCCTGGATAGAGATCCACAATTTCGTTTTTAGTGCCATTGGCCAATGGACTGGGGAGACTGAATTCCGGACGACCAAAATTGAGGAAGAAATATTCCATGTTGGAAATTTCCCGCCAGTCGACCGTGTCCTCGTAAGCATCCTGAAAGTCAGTGTAGTCAGTAAAGGCAGCATATGAACGTGGCGCGGTAATTGAACCATACGGGTAGGGATAATCGCCGAAAAAGAGTCGGTGCTGCTGCAACACATCTGTAGCACTCGCCGAATCGATCATATCTCCAGAGGGAGTATCGGAAAATTTTGCAGGTCTTGCATTCAAGGCCCATTGTGGATTGATTTCACCTGGTGAAGAAAGCCCCATATTGGAACGAGAGAGAAACAGGTATTTGTCAGAGTAAATGGAGTTGTGCTCCCCAAAGAAATTATTGCTGGGGTTGTAGTTCAAGTTGATGTCACCGGTCCGCCGCATATTTCCCGCTATATTCAAATTGACCAAAGCATCAAGGTCATGTACGGTAAAGGAAAACAGGGGCAGTATATATTTCGTCGGATCATTGGGATCTTGGATTGGAGGAAAGTCCAGATCCATCCAGATGCCTTCCTTGATTCCATCATTGTCGTTGTCTACATCCAATTCAATAATCGGGGCATTGGTAGTCACATCGAACGAATCCGTAAAGATCCCCAGCTCACCATAGACGGCGGCATTTCCACCAGCAACATTGACAGGCTGGAAAGGAAAAGAGGCTGAAAAACGATTCGTCGCACTCGCAATGCCATCCGGGTCAACAAACACATGGGCCGGGTGCGGCCTGAGCACATTAAGTGTCGTTTCCTGATCAGGATTCAAACTTCCGTCATTCTCATACCAGTCATCAACATGCGACCCTGCCGTACGATCTCTGAAAAACTGTGGTCGCACAAAGGAAGGAATGATGACCCGTCTCAGAGCACCTCCATCAAGCGTATAACCATCATAAGCCAGGAACAGGTTGTTGATATCAGGAGACGTATAATCAACATCGGGTTCAGGAATGTTCGCGCTCTGCAGGGCGAAAGGCAGCGTACCACCATGCGCACTTCGGCTATGGTTTAAAGAGAGTAAATCCTGGTTGACATCAGCAGCCCCATCATAATTCTGATCCACAAAAATAAGGCCTGGAGTCGATGTACTCTGAACAACATTGATGCCCTGCCCGGTAAATGGGTGCACATCGGAACCGAACATTTTGGGGAGCATGGCGTGCCACTTTCCATGCAGGGCACTATTATAGAGTTCATCATCGGGGCCCACGATTAATTGCTGCAATCCCCAGTTGAACAGAACGTCGGAATCAAGACCGGGATCGGCTTCATTGAGGGCGGCTTCAGTGAAGTACTGCGCGCTGCGTTCTTCCTGAGAGGCGAATGTATAGAAAACGACTCCCAGCAGAGAAAGCATTGCCAGTAAGGCAATCACGACCAATAACGTCGATCCACCACGCGTATCTGGAACACGAGTGATATGCCTGTTTACTTGGTATGTCTGTTTCATAGAAATTGGTTTCATTCCTAAACCTCCCAAAGTGGCCTATGGCCGTGACCCGGTCCGGCACAAGGGGAAAAGTCTGTTTGTATTATTCTATTATCCCTCTCCCCGATTCCTTAATGGATGAATCAGGGTCATTTGTCTTACTTGACCTGAAGAAGTGTCTTCATATCGAATTAAAATGCGAATTGCTGTTAAAGGTGACGCTCTGGGAACCGGAGTCTGAATGGCAATATCGTAGACAGGAACCTGTGGTGCAAATTCTGCAACGGTTGGATCAGAGAGCATGGGGTACGGTGGATCTTCATCTCCCCCACTGGAGACGGCCCTGGAATGCCAGGTATCAAATACGTTCTTATAGACTGAATTACCATGCACGGTATTTTGTTTTGCCCCGGAGGCAAACCGGACTGCTGTTGAACCACCGATGTCGACAAAGTCCTGCGCACCGTCATCAAAGAGTTTGATATCAAAGGAACGCACATTCGAAAGCACCAGATCTTCCGAACGTCGGATACCATTTCTTAATAAATCAATCACGCGATCGTCGGGATTCAACAACAGGTTGGGTCCCGCGGGATCCATGGGATTGCCACCCCCGCCGATCGAGGAATCCATTAAGTCATGTGGATAATTAAAGTGTTCGTGCGACGTTTCTTCATGAGTAAAACGCCCAATGAATAACTGGGGATTAGAGCCCGCGGAACTGGGGACAAATTCCCGCGAGAGACCATCTACCTCATGGTTAAAACCGAAGCGATAGCGAGGCATCCCCAACGGGAACAGAATATTTGCGCCTGTCGTATCAGAATTATCAAGATCATCCAGATCATGGAAACGGGCATAAGTATTCCCGCTGATATCAATATACGCGGAATAATCGAAGTCGCGCCAAAAATTGTCATTGGGGCCGTAAGGAGAAGGTGTATGTTCTCCGTACAACGGATCAGGAGGACTGCCGGTTCGCTGAAAGAAAGGAGTGTTGCTGTAATCAGAGGAAACAGGTTGTGAATTCTGTGTACTTGAGAGTGACAATGGCTCGCGAATCAACATGATCCGTCGATACAG
>JARGOJ010000123.1:2036-13401 GCA_029210225.1 Planctomycetota bacterium | reverse complement strand
ACAATCAATCCTGGCTCTCATTTCGGACGAGAGACCTGGCAATTGGTTGCCGTTCAACAATTGTTGCAAACCCTCGACGAAAAGAAGCATCGGCTCAGTCACCATCTATTTGGAGGGCGACTCGAAGCTTTTCCAAGGGGTTCGCGAGGAAGATTGGTTGATCAGTTTTCCCGCGTTCGCGGAAATTTTGAACGGCATCGACAATACAGGTTAGAGCCTGGGAATGAATTGGAATTCCATAAACGGAGTTGGATTCGTGGTGACATGCAAAAATTGGAATTACAGCTGAACATTGATAAAGAGCAGAGATTTCTGAAGGAGAGAGTTCCTTTTGACGAGCCGGTTTTAGGAGTCATTGGGATGTGGGCTCTGGGCGGAGGTGCCAATCCTCAGTTCGCTCTGACCCTGGCCTGTATCATGGATGTTGTGGGTCAGAAATATATTGCCTGGGCGGGCTTTGAACGAACAAAGCTCATGGCGGGTCGTTATTGGAAGACGCAAGAGGAGCGGGACTTCATCCTCAAGTTGTGTCATTTGAGGCAGGAGTTTATTGAAGTGCGCTTGAACGAATCTGGAGACGACTTACGCCGTCAGTTTAACGACGAATTGGCGTTTGGGCGCAGTTACCAAAGAGACTATCAGAAATACGAAGAAGATCGCTTAAAAGGAGGTTTGAAACCGAATAGCCCTGGGTTCTATGACGAGTTTTTCAGGGGGCGAGAGGGGATTGAGTCGGAGATGGGGTCGGAGGATGTCGTCTTTGTGTCGAAGTGGCTGACTTTAAGAAAGTTTCTGAATAAGCTGCCGATACTATTGCTTGGCTTTGGATTGGGCGCATTTCTTGGCAGCTTTACGAATTCTCGGGGGGACTCCGCAACGATGAGTGAGGCGGGGGGCGAAAAACGCTGAGGATTGGCATAGGCCTGTTTGCAATGGCTTTGAGAGGCTAATTTCTTGTTGCAAAAAATAGGTGCGACTTGTTGCGCAGCTTGTTATCATTTAGGGATCAAAATCTGTTTTTGGATGAGAGGTTTGGAGCTATGAGAACTTTTTTACGGGTTGCAACTTTATCGACGGCGCTTTTGATTGCCGGTCCAGCGTTGGCCTGTTCAAATGAGCCTCGGACTGAGTATGAAGAGCGAGAGTTCCGATCACGTTACAAAAAGAAGAAGAGCCAGGTCACTAAAGTCTTTTCCAAAGGCCCGGCAAACACGCATCTTCTAGGCGGGCTTATCATGGGTGGCCTCGGGCTTGTTCTCGCAGTGAGCGGATATCGCCGCGCCAAGAGAAAAGACCTTGATTCGTAGACTGACTCAAGGCCCGTGCTCGTTAATATAAGTGGATTAGGACAGTTATTAGAACTGTCCTTTTTTTGTGGGGAGTGAAAATCATGGCCATGAAACGGCGGCTTTTAGCCACCCTCTTGGGCGTAGTCTTTTCGTTAATTACAATCTTCGTCGTGTCCGCCATCTTTGCATATTGGTCACCGGATATGGACAAAGAGCCGGTCACTCATCCGGCTCCCCACACTCTAGCTTTGGTCAAGGGGCAAACGAGCTTGCGATTGGCTATGGTCCATGATGTGCTTCATGAGCGTTATCTCGTCCATAGTGAGGCTTATTGGGGAGCGCGTCTTAAGATCGCGAAGGCGACCTTAGATTCGGCAAATGCCCTGAAAGGGGCTCCGAGCAAGGACGTCCTCGATGCTTTCGATGTTTGTGGTGTCAGCCTCGACAAGCTGCATCGGTCGCAAGAGGCCGTCGCGGTGATGCGTCAAAAGCTGGCGCTGTTGAAGCGCGAGAATACTCAATTCAAAGTTGATGCCAAGTCGATTGATGGGTTTACATACGAAAAGCTATTGGAGAAGTTGAGAGAGGCAGCGCCACTCACCGAAATTCAAAAGTCGTTTTACCGCACCTACGCAAACCTTGGGACATTTCTCATTCACTCGTCCTTCAAGGGTTTACTCGCAAAGAGTACGGACAGTCGTGCTCGAATTGTCGAAGGAATCGGCTACATTAAGACTGCGATGTACATTAATCCCGGGGCGCATTTTGGACGTGAGACCTGGCAATATGTTGCTGCGAACCATCTCTTGTATTGTCTTGACAACGAAGATCAACGTCTCGCCTTCGATATTAATGGGAATGATCTTAAGCAGATCGCGCTCGGAGGACTTACGTCCGATGCAATCCGCCTCTCCAGGGAACTCGAACGCCTGGCTCAGCACCAGGAGTCTCCCGAGAATTTTCCACTGAGCTATGATGAACGCTTAATGATTCGGTTTCAAATAGCAACCGTCGGCAAACCGAGACCCCTTTCCAAAGAAAATGTGTTCATTCCCGAGTCGGCGCCCTTCGACGAGCCCACCCTTGGAATTATTGGAATGTGGACCCTGGGGGGCGGAGCCAATCCTCATTTTTCTTTTGCGTTAGCGAACAACATGTTTCAGGTTGGTCAAAAATACATCGCTTGGACTGGCTATGAACGAACAAAGCGGCTGGCTCAGCGATTTTGGAAGGAAGAAAAGTACCATAAGGCGTTGATTGATTTCTGCAATAAATCGCAGAAAACTATTGAAGCAAATATTCCGGAGAAGGGTGCTGAACTAAGGGCTGAGTTCGATGCTGAGCTTGCTTTCGGACAAAAATATCAAAAAGACTATCAGGCCTATGAAGAGCGCCGTCTGAAAGAAGGTCTCGTTCCCAATAGCAAGGGTTTCTACGATGACTTCTTTAAGGGTCGAGCCTCGATCTCGTCGGACGTCGGGGAGGACGATGAGTTGAGTGGAATGCGTCCGATTAAAGGCGGGGACCCCTGGCTGCTGATAGGAACCTTGCTAATGGGCTTTGGAATAGGGGTTTACCTCGCGGGTGTGTCGAGATAGAGCCGCGCCCGAGATGGGGACGACGCTCAGAATTGCGTCCAAGGCCCTCCTGAACATTCGAGACAGCGCCGTCTTTATCGGGAGCTTCGGCGATTAGTGTCCGTCTTCTGAAGGACGGTTCTCTTCTAGATTCGTCTGGTTGGCTGGTCCCATGGGCCTTAGCTGTCGGATGATGGCATCGACCCGGAACTTACCAAAGATCTTCAAGGCGTAGTCTGCTTCGGCTTCAGTGATATGCTTTAGCGCAATGACAATTGGCTGGCGACAAAGACTTTGGCTATGGGCATCGTCAATCTCTCGTAGGGCGGAAATCAGCGGCACCGTTCGGTCCGTGAGACTCGAAGAACGAAAACCCGGGAGCATGACGAGAAAATCGAGGGGTGTGTTTGGGTCACAGGATCTTTGCAGGGCCTTTCTCTGCTCTCGGATCAGCGGGGCGTACTCGATGGCTATGTCGCGGATAAGCGGTGCTTGCCCGGGGTGGCTGCGCTCTTCTCCGAGAAAACGGACATGGCTGAGCTTTTGGTCGAGCTCGTCTTCGTAACATTGGAAGAGCTTTAGGAGCAGTGAGAGGCGCCCTCCAAAGCGTTCTGCGAGTCGTTCGATCGATTGGGCAAGCCCAAAGCCGCTTTGCTCATAGAGGCTCTTGAGGCGACTGACGAGGAAAGGGTTCTCTGGGTCGGAGAGGATGGCGCGTTCGATCACTATGAGCCTGGAATCCATTTTTCGTCTTTCAGGGAAGGGTGTTGGGATTGACATTTCATTTTATCAATGACGACCATTGCTGAGACGGGGATCCTTCCTTTAGCTCTGTGATTGTCTGAAATAAATAAAGCCCCAAACTCCGATGAGGGAGTTGGGGCTTCATCTCTTTGTATTCTCTATGTTTGTCATTGACCTGCGAACGGCGATGAACTTCATTTTTTGCCAATGCGAGCCTTCGATTGTTTTTTGCCGGTGCCTTTTGATTTGACAGAGTTCGCCACGAGATTTAACAGCTCATTCTCCCAGCGGCCTTTCTTCATGGTTGGGTTCTTGCCCAATCGGACGACGACCATGTCTAAGTTTGGAATGACAATGACTCGCTGTGTGCCCAAACCTTTTGCAGCATAGCTGCCTTTAAGGGCGGCGATCTTGTATGCCCGGTGCCACCAAAGATATCCGTAGTTCTTGTTGGGACCTTTCGAGAAAACTGTCGACCGCTTGACCCATTGCTTCGGGAGGATGTCTGCGCCGTCCCAGTGACCTTCGTTGAGGAAGAGATAGCCAAAACGTGCGTAGTGTCGCGCTGTTGTTTTGATTCCCGCCGCGCCATTGGTGGTTCCATTCGAGTCTCCGCGCCATTTTAACTCAGTCAGTCCAATGGGACGGAAGATCTTCTCCATTCCGTAATCTCGCATCGATTGCCCCGTGGCTTTGTGAATGATGCAAGAGAGCAAGGTTGGGTCACAAGACTTATATTGAAACTTCGCGCCGGGTTTCTTTCCGAGGCTCTGCTTCTTAATGAAGCCTAAGAAAGTGCCTGTTCTTGCGGCTGTTCTCAATTCGCTGTTCTGTTTATGGGTCCATTGAATGCCTGAACTCATAGTCAATAAGTCTTCAATGGTCACTGCTTTAAACTGTCCATTTTTTGAGAAGTCACCGACGCTTTGTTTGGGTCCTTTGATCTTGCCGTCAGCAATCGCTTTTCCGACAACGGCGCTGGTGAAGCTCTTCGCGACGGAGGCTGACTGGTGTATGTCGGAGGCCTTCGCGCCATGGAAATACCATTCTCCGACAATATATCCGCCGCGAATGATAATGAGCGCCTGAGTGCCGCCGTCCTTCTCTGCGAAGCGCCGAATTTTTTCAAGTTGATTGGGGAGGACGTCTTGGGAGGCGGGTTTCGCCGTGCGCCAGGCTTTGGTGGGCCAGTAATCCCTCTTGGGATTTGCCTCTGCTCCAAGAATGGGAGTGAGGCAGAGAGAGAGGATTAGAAGAGTGGTGAGTAAGCGTTTCATCGTTAGGCCCTTGCTACGTTCAATGGTGTCTTCAATTGCTTGCTGACTATTGAAACGCAGAAAGGGCGGAGACGTTTCGCCGGGACCTGATATTTTTTTGGGGAGAGGACCGGGCCACTTCTTGAGAACGACGGTCTGGACTGACTCAACAAGGGGCTTGTCACCTTTTGAAATTCAATCCAGCGAAGCATCGACAAGTCGCCTGATCGAGGCGAAGAATGAATCGTATCGGCCTTGAGACAGTTGCGGAGAATTAGGCTGCTTTTTCCTTGTCGCTCTCTGTTTCCTTGTCCTTGGCCTCACCCTTTGCTTTTTGTTCGAAGAGGAAGAGGCGATAGGACTTATGCTTCACGAAGTTCTTGCTCGATTTGGCTCCACTTAGATACTTGCGTTCGACCTTGGCGAGCTTCTTCTTAAACTTCCAGTTGATCATTTTGTAGAGCCACGGGTGCCACTTTGGGGCGAACTCGTCGAGGCATTTCTTTGCAGGAACGGCGACGGCCATAAGGAAGTCGTTAAAGATATCCATTGTGAGCCCGGTCTCTTTACTGATGTCAATATCTGTGAGCAATTCCAAGGGGTAGTCTTTGATTTTCGTCTCGAACTTGGGGAGGTAGTGTCCGCCACTGAAAGGGCTCTTCCCTTCGGCGTCAATCTTAAAGAAGTCGCAGATGAGTATGTGGCCCTCGGGGCCGAGCATCTTTAATGATTTGCTAATAGAGGCGTCGATATCGATGTATTGAAAGCTCTCACTGAACAAGACGAGGTCGAACGGCTGTTGACACTCAAAGTCTTCGTAATAGCACTTGTGAACGGTGACTTTGTCTTGGAGCCGTTTCCGTGCTCTGTCAACGAGGGTGTCACTGGGGCAGACGGCTTCGACTTGATAGCCAGCCGTGTGGAGCTTCTCGGCGAGGGTTCCGGCGCCACAGCCGACATCCAAGACACGTTTTACGCCTTTTGGGATATTCGCGAGGATGAGCTCGCTATGGGCTTCTTGAGCTTTGGTGAGGTTGAAGAGATTGGCTTCCAAACCGTCACTGAAGTAGCCGTAGTGAAGGTGGTTGGTGCCGAGGAGAAACTCAAGGGCGTTGAGGAGTATGTCGAGGCCAAGTTCTCTGTAGGCCCATTTCCTTTCAGTCTTTCCCATTGTGATAAACCTCTAATTCTCTCTATTCGGCGTTTGTACGGAGTCTCGGATTGGTTGGGCTGAGCGATTCTCTTGCGAGCTTTTGAGTCGGAAGAGAGACCAAGTTGTGTTGCTCTGAAAGGCCCATGTTCTTAGGCAGGGCAACACTACCATATGCTCTGATCGGAGAATGTAAATTCGCGGAAATAACTTGGAGCGGGGGGCTTTCTCAGTTTGGACGGAGTCGGGGCTCCGGACTCGACGATGATTTTTCTGGTGTTTTGGGTGGTTATATCAATGGGATTCCCATTAGGCCGCTTCGACCTTCACTTGAGTGAATGGAAGTGCTGAGATATTGTTCTTATTGCGCTCAACGGCGCTTCTTGGTGGCTGTTCGTTGTCACGAAACCTCAGTTTTGATCTAAGTGTTTTGCTCCTAAAGACTTCAAAGCGAAAATGTCCCCGTGTTTCGCTTCAAGCATAGCGAATAAGAGCTTTCTAGCCTATGATTAGGGATTCTAATGCGGGGATCGTCCAAACTGGGGAGGATACCGAACTGTCACTTCGGAGCTGTTGGTTCGAATCCAGCTCCCCGCGTCGACGATTTGTTTCTTAAGAATGTGTATCCGATTTTAACCGTTCTCTTGCTTGGCTCTTGACGAAAGTTCCTAGGACGGGGGACATTTGCCTAAGCCTTGGACCGTAGATGTTGTCGATGGGGAGAATGGTGAAAACAGCCACAGCGGAGTCGACTATGACTATCCAGAGAGCAAAGGAACAGGGCATTGGAAGATAAAATTCAACTTCTCCCTGCCAGAGCTTCCTATTATCTATGCTGCGCCGGTTCAAAGCCCAAGCGGCGAGAGCGATGGCGCGAATCGGATCATCTCATATAAGAACCCTTCGACGACGAGCTATGAAGTGTGGTCGACAAAAGTCGGCAATGGGAAGCACACCGGCGCCGATGCTTGGTTAGAGATCACGGTCACCCTGCCAGATCAATTCCCTGTTTAATTGTCATTGAATTTGTTCCGTTAAGAAAGCAGTGGCCTCTCTGGCGAGAAGTCGCTGCATTTTTTATTGAGTCGTTGAATTTGAAAAGCGTTTCAGTAAACCCCATGGCATCACTTACACTCTTGTAGTAGAGGCGTGGTCTTGAATGAGTGTTCAAGTCTCTTGTTCGCTAGCTATCGACGCAAAAAAGGGACGTGTTTATGTTTAAGAGTTTGTTTGGTAAGGATTGGGAGGACATGATTGATGGCTCGGGAGAGGGGGTCATTAAAGTTCGTTCGCCCTTCGATCAGTCCCTCATTGCCACGCTGAACCCAGCCTCAGAGGAAAACTTGGAGCGAGCGTTACGTATCGCTGCGAACATAGTCGCTCGGAAGGCCTGGCTCGCAACCCATGAACGGGTGGACATTCTCACACGGGCTGCAGATGTCCTCGCCGAGCGCCGAGACGACTTTGCACGGCTGATCGCGGCTGAAGGCGGCAAACCCCTTGTCGATGCGCGGGTTGAAGCGGAGCGTGCCAAAGAAGGTCTCCGTCTCTGTGTCGAGTTTCTCAGAACAGACCGGGGCGAAGAGATTCCCATGGGTCTCACCGCGAGTAGCGAGCAGCGCCTTGCCTTTACAACCCGAGAGCCTATTGGGATGGTCGCGGCTTTGAGCGCCTTCAATCATCCTCTCAACCTTATTGTTCACCAAATCGGCCCCGCCATCGCCGCGGGCTGTCCCGTCATCGTTAAGCCTGCCGCAGACACCCCGCTCTCTTGCCTGGCCCTTGTCCGGGTTCTTCGCGAAGTTGGATTGCCAGAAGAATACTGTCAGGTCTTGGTCTTTTCCGATCGTTCATTAGCCGAGCGTCTCGCGATAGACCCACGGGTTGCATTTCTTAGCTTTATTGGCAGCGCTCGAGTTGGCTGGATGCTCCGCTCGAAATTGGCGCCAGGCACTCGCTGCGCCCTAGAGCATGGAGGCGCTGCCCCGGTGATCGTGACGGCCGACGCAGACATTTCAGATATCGCTCCACGGCTTGTCCAGGGCGCTTTTTATCACGCAGGGCAAGTCTGTGTGTCTGTGCAGCGGATTTTCGCGGATGAGGCCGTGGCAGAGACCTTGGCCAACGCAATCGCCCAACGGGCCAAGGCGCTTGTGGTTGGGGACCCCCTTGACGAGAAAACGAAAGTTGGTCCCCTGATTCGTCCGAGGGAGGTTGATCGGGTTGAGGAATGGGTTGACGAGGCAAGGAATGGGGGCGCGACGGTGCTCTGCGGCGGAAAACGGATTTCGGACAGCTGCTACGCCCCCACGGTCATGTTGAACCCTCCCATACAGGCGCGAATCAGTCAGGAGGAAGTCTTCGGCCCAGTTGTCACGGTCACTGCGGTGAAGTCTATGGAGGAAGGGATTGCTCGGGCGAATAGCCTGCCCTTCGCGTTTCAAGCGGCGGTTTGCACAAGCTCCCTCGACAAAGCCATGGAAGCCTTTCGAGGCTTGAACGCCTCGGCGGTTATGATCAATGATCACACGGCATTCCGAGTTGACTGGATGCCCTTCGCGGGGCTTAAGCACAGCGGCTATGGAGTGGGAGGGATCGAGCACTCCCTCAGAGATATGCAAATCGAAAAGCTCTGCGTCATCCGGTCAAAGTTTCTCTAAGGCACTTCAATGATTGATTCCGTATCTGGATCTATTGGTTCATAGCCCCGAGGTCAAGGATCAATTCTCAGTCACTGATTTTAACACTCAGGATTGACAGGATTGATCAGAGCAAAAGCGGAAGGCTATCGAGCTATTCTAAAGTGAGTCGCCGTCTGCATTCTCTGGGTTTACGATAGGGGTTTTGAGTTAACCCTCAAAATATCGTCGGCTCTCCTCCATGAGAGCTTTGAATTGATCACGGTGGCGGCCACGAATCGTTTTGTCAAATTGCTCGATTGAGAGTTTTAGCCGCTCAATGATCCTTGTGGTCACCGCATTCTCTGCCTGGATTTCATAGTAGAGGTCTTGGTTCTCATTGACCACTTGCTCGCTGACGGCCTTCTGTGCATTAAAGGTCGTGCTCCCAATTCTTGTTAATGCGGAATAGTCTAACCCGCTTTGAGAGAGGGCGTGAGCGAAGACGAGGTTGCTGAGGTGTGAGAGACCGAGGACATTCCCGACGTATTCATCGTGATCAGTCACGGCCATTTCAATGATGTTTGCCGTTGTGTCTTCAAAGAGCAAGCGCGCTCTTTTTGTTGCCTCGGGGACTCCGCAGTCACAAATGAGAATGTTCTGTCCCGCTAACAATTGAATGGACGGCCCGAACATTGGGTGGATGGAACAGATAGAGGCTTTCTTTGATCTGGCTTTTTCAATGGAAGCCAACAACGGCGACTTCAATGAGCAAATGTCAAATATCAATGTCTGTAGTGAAACACCGGAGAGTGCATCCAATATCTCTGCAGTCTTTGCTATTGGTGTCGCGAGAACAATGACTGTCGCCTTTCTTGATGCCTCTATGAAATTGTCAGCGCGTTCAAACCTGGATTGATTCTCAATAGACTCAGTGTCGTAGAGACGAACATGATGATTGAAGGAGTCAAAGAAGTGTGCCAGCCAGAGGCCCATGCGCCCGAGACCACCAATGATTAGAATGCTCTCAGCCTCCTTCTTCGGATCTCTCTTTGAGCGAGATAAGTTTTCATCCTGGGTCGCGACGGCGTATTCAATTAAGAGCTTTGAGACATCTTCGGCCAAATCTGGAAGGCAGCCGCTCTCCTGCGCGAAAGCCCTGTTTCGGGCAATGACTCGCTTCTCGACTTGGTAATTCTTAACCGGGAGATTTTGTTTTAGCTTCCATTGACCGACCTCTTCGGCGAGGCGCAGGCGACGAGCCATGAGCTCAACGATCTCCTGATCGACCTGTCCTATCTCCTGACGCAGCTGGTCGAGGTCTCGTTCTTCACTCATCGATTAGAGGGCCTCTCTCGCCTTCAAGAGTAATGATTTCGTTGTGTCCCAGTCGATGCAACCATCAGTGATGGATTGCCCGTACTTCAATGATCCGCCGAGGGATTGCTTGCCAGAATTGAGATGACTCTCAAGCATAACTCCGAGGATGGTGTTTTCTCCAGCTTTGTATTGTTGCAGGATGCCCTCGAAGACGTTCGGTTGTTTCCGGTAGTCTTTATTGCTGTTGCCATGGCTGCAGTCGACCATGAGCAGCCGTTTGTTCTCGAATTGCTCCAAGAGTACATTGGCATAAGCAATATGAGCCTTCGACCAATTAGGCTTTCGCCCTCCTCGCAGCACAAGGTGAACGTTTGGGTTCCCCATGGCGCGGACAACGGAGGTGTAGCCGTGATCGTCAATGCCCAAGAACGAATGGGACGATTGGGCGGACAACATGGCGTTGATGGCGATTTCCAAGCTGCCGTCAGTGGCGTTCTTGAAGCCGACAGGCATGGACAGGCCGCTGGCCATCTCACGGTGTGTTTGGCTCTCAGTGGTCCGAGCGCCGATGGCCGCCCAGGACACCAAATCGGAGGTGTATTGCGGCACAATAGGATCGAGGAATTCCGTGGCGCAAGGTAAACCGAGGCTAGTGATGGAGAGGAGAATTTCCCGGGCTCGGCTTAACCCTGTTTGAACATCGAAGCTCTGATCGAGGTGAGGGTCGTTTATAAGACCCTTCCAACCGACGCTAGTGCGAGGCTTCTCGAAGTAGACGCGCATCACCAAGAGGATTTTATCTTGGACTTCGCGGCGCAGCTCGGCGAGGCGCTCAGCGTATTCGAGAGCGCTCTTGGTGTCGTGAATCGAACAGGGACCGGCGATAACAACAAGGCGCTGATCTCGTCCGCTCATGGCCTCCATGATCTCGTCCCGCCCTCTCGCGACAGTTTGCTCGGCGATGTCCGTGAGGGGGAAGAGGGCCTTGAGGGAGTCGGGGCTGTCGAGCTTCTCGAAGTTGACAACCCTTAAATTGTTGGTCATTGAACCTTCCGTTTGAACTTGATGCAGGGAGCGTTTGATTATCGGCATTATGGACTAAGTTGCAATTTACTCGACCGGCTTTCTTCAGATTCCTGTCACCCATTGGGGACTTTTGGTGTTTGATCATCCCAAGGACGCGGGCGTAAATAACTCAATTAAAAATGTTCATTGCCATAGAGTTTCATGAGCCTCTTCGCTTCTTCCGCGAGTTGACTGTCTGCGCTTGAAGTAAACGCTTTGACCCTTGATAGAAATGCTTGATCCCGAATAAGAAGCCTTCGCCCGGCAGTCACGGCGGAGAGACGAGCATCTTTATTGTCGAGAGCGGCAGTTAGCGCCTCGATGACCAGGTCTGATTTTATCCCTA
>JARGOJ010000123.1:0-2026 GCA_029210225.1 Planctomycetota bacterium | reverse complement strand
CAGGGTCCTTGTTTATGAGGTCTGTCGCCAATTCAGGAACGGCGTCCCTGGCGTCGTGCCCGATTCGACCGAGGCAATACATCGCTGTTGAACGCTCAGACTTGTTTTTCAGGGCGCTTATCAATCTCGGGACATACCTGCCCTTGGTCGTTTCGAGTATCTGGGGAATCCAATGAGTGCGACGATCGTCCGTCGATTTCAATAATTGGAAAATCTCCGGAATAACCTCATCAATGTCGCCTTTGGAGTCCCTTGCAATGGCAGCGGTGGCAGCGAGGGCATACTCCGCTTTGGCTTGAGACTGACCAAGGATAAGAGGCTTTAAGTGTTTGAGGGCGCTAGGTCCAGCGTTAGTGCATATACAAAAAATCTTATAGTTTTTGGACCGGTCGGTCGCGCTGATTTCATCGGCTAACAGTGGAACAGCGTCAGCTGCGTGACCCTTTAGCGCGTGTAAATGTTGGAAGCAAAACTCTCGCTCATAGGAATCACCAGACCTGAATTTATCGGCGACGGGGAGGGCGGAAACAGAGGAGTTTGGGATGATGTGGGTCGTGATAGAAAGCTGTAATTTGTTTGGTAAAACCGGGAACACTGCGTAGACGACGTGCTCATAGCTGTACATCACCAGGAACGCTAAAAGTAAGACTGATATCCAAATCAGTTTCGCATAAGGGAATCTCTTGGTTGTTTCTTCTTCCGGCGCCACGTTTTGATTCCTCTAATCTCAAGATACAACTGAGCAATTTGGTATTGTTTGAGGCCAACTCAGGCCCTGACAGCGCTTCAGGGTTTGCGATCCCATAATTTACCACCTAGTCACCTCGCCATGCGGCTTTGCCGATGTTTCACGTCTCCTTCGGCCACATTAGAAACGAATCCAATCATGGATGAAAAACTCGCAGAGATACGAAAAAAACTCGACTCTATTGACGCGCAGATCATTGAAAGCCTCGCGTCCAGACAGTCTTTAATCTCTGAAGTGGCCCACACAAAGGGTGACTCCCAGCGACTGCTTCGGGACAAAGATCGCGAGCTCCAACTTCTGCAAAAACTCGTCGAACAGGCTCAAGAGAAGGGGCTCAGCGATTGGTATATCAATAAGATCTACCGCGTCATCCTCGATTACTCCGTCAAGCAGCAAGAAGAATTCCTCGTCGATCGTGACAACCCCGACCGCAAGCTTCACCAGCTCATCGTCGCCTATCAGGGAACAAACGGCTCCTATTCCCGAATGGCCGCCCACCAACAATTCTCAAGACGAGACGCCGTCGAATATCGTGGTCACGACTGCTTCGCCGATGTTGTTGAGGCCGTGGAATCAGGAGCCGCCCACTATGGGGTCCTCCCCATCGAGAACACCACCGCGGGCTCGATCAATGGCACCTACGACCTCTTGGCGAAAACCAAGCTCTCCGTTATTGGCGAGGTCATCCAAAAAATTGAGCATGCTTTGCTCGCCCCCGAGAACGTTCCAATAAGCCATATCCGTCGCATCTATTCTCAGGCTCCGGCCCTGGCCCAATGCACCCTGCTGCTCAACAGTCTTGAAAATTGCGAAGCGCACTCATACACCGACACCGCTATGGCCGTTCGGAAAGTTGGAGAAGAGAAGGACCTCTCTCAAGCCGCTATCGGCAGCGAAGAAGCCGGGCGTCTCTATGGCCTGACTGTCCTCAAGAGAAACGTTGCGGATCAGAAGGAGAACTTCACGCGATTTGTCGTGGTGGCTCCTGAGGCGGTGGAGGTCGACACGCGGATTCCCTGTAAGACCAGCCTGGTTATGGCGATCGGTCATGAACATGGCGCGCTGTTAAAATGCCTCGGAATCTTCGAGAAGCATGAGATTAATCTCTGCAAGCTAGAATCGCGCCCGCGCCCCAATAGCCCCTGGGAATATCTCTTTTACATTGATTTAGAGGTCAACTTAAAAGAGCAAAGAGCCCAAGATGCATTGCTTGAATTAGAGTCCAAAGCGCGCTTCTTAAAGGTTCTTGGCTGTTATCCGAGCCGGACCAAAGATGAT
>JARGOJ010000122.1 GCA_029210225.1 Planctomycetota bacterium | reverse complement strand
AAGCCTTCTTGATGATCTCATGGGTCTTCGACCAAGTTTTCAAGTCTGGCAGGATCCGAACCCTCGAACTCTTAGAGTCAAGAGACAGCGAGCCAGGGAACTCTCGAAACGCATAGTCCATTCCATTGAGCACGTAGAAGCCCTCTCCGCTGCGCCAGACCATTTTATCCTGCACCGGCGCCGCTCCAGCTTGAGCGTATGTCGTCGTTTGAATGCCTAACAGGGCAACCCCATCAGGGTTCAAGACAAAGACAGAGTCGTTAAATGGACGTGAAACAAAGTCTGTCGAGAATTGAGCCGACTGTGGCGCGATCGGGAAAACCGCATCTTTAATGACGTAATTGATCGTTCCTTCAGGGAGGCTTATCTCCTTCCGGTTATTCGCCGGGGCCTGGTAGTCCTTCCCATTAATTGTCACGGTATAGCTGTGATTGGTTCCGTTGACCAGCCAGACCGTCTGAGCGGCGCCAAGGCTAACCGCCGACAGTAAGTAAGACCCGACCACAAACAAAATCGCCGAGAGCGGAAGCATTCCGGGCATCCAGAGCGGTATACCTCGCCCTAAGGTCTCAACTCCTCGCTTCTTACCGATGAGAGCGGAGGAGACTTCTAATTGACTGACCCGACCTGCTTCGGCTTTTTTAATGTAATTTTGATGATCCTCATCTTCAGCGAGGGCCTCATTAAGCGTTTCAATATCTTTTAAAACTGCGAGGGCTTCATCGTGACGCGCTGTATGGAGTAGGCCCTCCACCAAGAAATAGAAAATGCCTGTTTTATCTTTATCACCCTTGGCCAATATGGGCTGCAATAAGTCGCGGACTTTATCTAATTTCAATTGATGAATACGATTCGCCGCCAACGCCATGCGGGTGTCTTCACCCTGGTCTTCATTGGATTCTTCAAGGATCAATGATTGTGCATAGAGCCTCTCCGCCGCCTCCAAGTCTCCAATATAATTGTAGACAGCTGCAAGGGCACCTAAGACCTCATACTCCTTAGCATACTCTCGCTCTATGACAGGAGCGGCCGCTTTGAAGTGTTCAAACTGGCCGTAGGCGAGGAGAGTGAGAACGCTTTTAGTGACGGCTTCTGGAGCTTGCCTTTGTCCTTTTAAGACCTCAAACACTTCAGCGAGGTCAGACTCCTTTCCCTTATTAAAAGCTGCGAGAGGCGCTTCCTTGTGCATTTCACAGCGCGGACAGGCGTCGAAGACCCTCTTCTTCCCCATGGGAATCACTGGAATGAAATAGAGATGTCCAAATTTGGCAGTGCTATAGGTCTTTAAGCGCCCGTGTTCTCCACAGTGCTCGCAGTAGTCGTAGCGGCTGAATCCGTCATCTTGGCCATAAGTTCTCGTGCCCCAAACCAACACCATAACACTCTCCTTTGCAACATTAGCAAAAAGAATGATAGCACCCATTGGAATGGTTTAGAACAGCATCCTCCCATTCAGTCAAAAAAAAAGCCCGGCCAGGCCGAGCTTTTCATGATTCATCTATGAATGGAGAGTTGAGCTCGAAGCTACTTTCCTTCGGCTGTTCTCTCCCCACGATAGTATGTTTGAAGAGTGAGGACCGTGATGGCGGTCGAATAAACTCGGCCCCCCGAGATACACCATTCTCCAACAGGATCAATCGAGCCATCTTCACAGCCACCGAGACGGGCGTATGGGAGAACAGCCTTCTGAAGTTTTTCATTCCAAGCGGTCCATGACTTTCCACCGATCTGGAACATGGCGTTGGTGCCATAGTACCAGTAGTAGAAGTTGGTTTTCCTGGTCTTTTTCTTGGAGGACCGCTCAGGACTATTCGCTAAGAGAAGCTTAACTCCCCCCAAAATCTGAGCATTCGATCGCGTCTCACCAATATGAATACGAGACACGATAGCAACCGCAGTCATACACGGCACCAGCTCATATTTACCGTCTGTTGCAGGAATGTAGGACGATCCACTTCCAGGCCTGTTATAGCCGGCTTCTCCCTTCGCGTCGGTCGCACGCTTGAACCAATTGTGCGCCCCAGCAAGCGCAGACGCATCAACCTTAAGCTTGGCTCTCTTTGCAGCCATAAGGGCGCCGACCATCCAACCTGTTATTGACGTATCGTTTCTCCCAGGCTTGATTCCGTATTGCCAGCCTAATGCTGGGTTCTGAGCCTTCAAGCAAAAGCCAATGGCTTTCTCGGCTGCCTTCTTTAGATCTTTGCTGCCAATCATTCCATAGGCTTCGCAGAATGCGGTGGTGGCAATCGCGTGATTGTAGATCTCTTCGCCCTCCCCAAAACCGATGGAGCCGTCGGCCCGTTGTTTTCTCAGTAAATAGGTGAGCGCCTTCTTGATAGTCGCTTTGTATTTGCCACTTTTTGTAGTGTTTCCTGCCCCCAGGAAAGCTAACAAAGCGAGACCAGTATGACCGACATCGTAGCGGGAGTCTCCGTTGTTGACACCTGGGCCATCGCAGCGGCCCTTCTTGCAGTTGTCGCGCCAACCATCAGTATCCCAGCGGCCATCCGCCGACTGATGCTTCGCGAGCCAATCCAGGCCCCGTTTCACAACCGCTTCCGACTCCTTAGAACCTCCTTCTTTCTTCAAAGAAGCCTTGCTCACACGACCGGCGAAAGCCGCTGGCATAATGAAATTTGGAGTAAGCGCCTTGACTGGCTTGACTGGTTTCACAACAACAGGAGGAGTCGCGACCGCGGTTTTCTTCGTGTCCAGTTTGCCGCGGAAAGCCCAGACCTTTTCGCCTTTCACTTGAATCCAACCAGTGAAGGACGCTTTGGCTTGAGGCTTCTTCCAATAGAGAAGATTCCCATCTTTCGCCTTGAAGGTAATCTCGCAGCTGACGGGGTTGCCCGACTTCTCCGACCAACGCAGAGTGTCTCCATCGAACTTCGCCGCTTTCAAGACTTTGTCACCAAAGCGAGCTCCCTTGGCGCTGATTTGCAGCTTGGCCCCGGGAATCCAATTCGTGTTATTCGTGGTCCGAAATGACGTATTGTAAGATCCTGGCCAACGCCCAGAATCTTGAGCCTCCCCCACACTTGCGAATAATAATAGGCTCGGTAGTAAAAGCCAACGAATAGGACGTCGTGTCGTCATGAAAATCCCCTTGTCAATCAGTCAATAATTTTGTCAATCAGACTTCTGTTTTTACTCGAACTCTGGAGAAAGATCCAAGGAATTAACTTGGCTAAGACTGAACGAAAAAAGCCCGGCGATGCCGAGCTTCTCATGGTCTATCTGAATGTTGATCGAGAGATAGATCGGCCCCTATTTGACTTCCGCTTTCCTCTCTGCGCGATAGTATGTTTGAAGAGTGAGGATTGTAATAGCGGTTGAATAAACCCGCCCTCCCGCGATACACCATTCTCCAACAGGATCAATGGAACCATTTTCACAACCGCCAAGACGGGCGAAGGGAAGGATGGCCTTCAGCATTTTCTTATTCCAATTCTTCCACTGTTGTCCCCCAACCTGAAACATGGCATTCGCTCCGTAATACCAGTAATAGAAGTTGGCCTTCTTTGTGTCCGACGTCGAAGGTCGGCGAGGAGCGTCAGCAAGGAGACGTTTCACTCCTTGTTTAATCTGAGCGTTCGACCGTTTCTCGCCAATGTGAATGCGAGACACAATAGAAACGGCGGTCATACACGGCACTTCTTCATATTTCCCTTTTTGAACAGGAATATAGGAAGATCCTCCCCCAGGGCTTTGATAGCCCACAGCTCCATTCCTACCTGTGGCCCGCTTGAACCAATTATGGGCGCCGGTTAAAGCCGAGGCATCGACCTTGATTTTTGCAGTCTGTGCTGCCATAAGGGCGGCGACCATCCAGCCTGTCACGGAGGTGTCGTTTCTCCCCGGGCGAATTCCATACTTCCAACCAGAGCTTGGGTTTTGCGCCTTCAAACAGTAGCCAATAGCCTTTTCTGCGGCCTTCTTGAGCTCTTTGCTGCCAATCATTCCATAGGCTTCGCAAAGCGCCGTCGTGGCGATCGCATGATTGTAAATCTCTTCGCCCTCCCCAAAACCGATGGAGCCGTCGGCCCGTTGTTTTCTCAGTAAATAGGTGAGCGCCTTCTTGATAGTCGCTTTGTATTTGCCACTTTTTGTAGTGTTTCCTGCCCCCAGGAAAGCTAACAAAGCGAGACCAGTATGACCGACATCGTAGCGGGAGTCTCCGTTGTTGACACCTGGGCCATCGCAGCGGCCCTTCTTGCAGTTGTCGCGCCAACCATCAGTATCCCAGCGGCCATCCGCCGACTGATGCTTCGCGAGCCAATCCAGGCCCCGTTTCACAACCGCTTCCGACTCCTTAGAACCTCCTTCTTTCTTCAAAGAAGCCTTGCTCACACGACCGGCGAAAGCCGCTGGCATAATGAAATTTGGAGTAAGCGCCTTGACTGGCTTGACTGGTTTCACAACAACAGGAGGAGTCGCGACCGCGGTTTTCTTCGTGTCCAGTTTGCCGCGGAAAGCCCAGACCTTTTCGCCTTTCACTTGAATCCAACCAGTGAAGGACGCTTTGGCTTGAGGCTTCTTCCAATAGAGAAGATTCCCATCTTTCGCCTTGAAGGTAATCTCGCAGCTGACGGGGTTGCCCGACTTCTCCGACCAACGCAGAGTGTCTCCATCGAACTTCGCCGCTTTCAAGACTTTGTCACCAAAGCGAGCTCCCTTGGCGCTGATTTGCAGCTTGGCCCCGGGAATCCAATTCGTGTTATTCGTGGTCCGAAATGACGTATTGTAAGATCCTGGCCAACGCCCAGAATCTTGAGCCTCCCCCACACTTGCGAATAATAATAGGCTCGGTAGTAAAAGCCAACGAATAGGACGTCGTGTCGTCATGAAAATCCCCTTGTCAATCAGTCAATAATTTTGTCAATCAGACTTCTGTTTTTACTCGAACTCTGGAGAAAGATCCAAAGAATTAACTTGGGACAGCCAAGCGTTTCCTCGATTGAAAACTTTCGAAGCTCCGCCTCGCTCGGCTCATGACTTTGTGACAGATGTCATTTACGGCGCTGGTTCATCTATCTTGACGATGCCTGATGGCTTACTCCTAAGCGCTCAACAAAGTACAATAATAATATGTCTTTTTCATCTTCAAGCCCGCACTCCAATCCCAATCCCCATTCTCTTCCGGAGATCGGGGCGGTGATTGATGGCTACCAATTGACGCGACTTATTGGTGAAGGAGGCATGGGGGCGGTTTTTCAGGCGCGTAAGAACGGCCTTGACTATGCTCTCAAGCTCATGATTCACCCGAGCCCAAGAGCGGCCGAGCGCTTCGATAGAGAAGCCCAGAGCCTCGCGAAGGTCAGCAAGCATTCTCACATTGTGACCATCCACAGTTATTCAAAATCTCCTCCCTGGCCCTACCTCGTCTCCGAGCTCATTGAGGGCGACAACCTGAGCCACTGGCTCCATGGCCCTGAACACCACCTTGAACTCGAACGAAGCCTCAAAATTTGTATAGAGATCGCCAGCGCCCTTGACCATATCCATCACCACGGGATTTGGCACCGCGACCTCAAACCAGAAAACATCCTTATTCGTCAAAGCGACCAGAAGACTTTCCTCACCGACTTCGGCATCGCAAAAGACAAAGAGAGCCAAGATTCTCTCACCCAAAGCGGTGAGCTCATCGGCACACTCAACTACATGCCCCCCGAGCAGTTGAGCGGTGACAAAGGCAAGACGGGTCCTCAGTCTGATATTTGGTCACTTGGCGTCGTCCTCTACCAACTCGCGACTGGGCAGCTTCCCTTCCAAGCTCCGAGTAGCGCTGAGTTGATGTCGACCATACTCTTTCAAGAACCGACGCCCCCGAGCAGCATCAACTCCAAGCTCCCCAAAGGCTTCTCAACTCTTATTTCGTCAGCTCTACAAAAAGATCCCGTGCGTCGCTACGCGTCGGCCAATGACTTCGCCAAGGATTGCCAGGCCCTTCTCTCAGGACACGCCGTCGTCGGAGCCGGGACAAAATTCTCAAGCCGCATTGGAGGAAGATTACCTCCCAGGCAACGGGTCATCCTTCAAGCAACGATCGCTCTCGGCCTCATACTTATCCTCGCCCTCAGCCTGAATTCCCTCCTTAGTCATAGAGAAGATCCGGTGAGCAAAGCTCAAATCGTACAAGACTACGAGACGCTCTCTCGAATCAATCAATTCAATGAGTCGACAATTCGATCGCTGACTGTCCAATCTATTGAGAACCTTGTTTTTCCTGACAAAAACAAAGACACTCAAATGCTCAAAGCCGAACTTGAACGATGGGTTCAGTTGGAAATAGCGATTCAAAAACATGCAAGAAATGACATTTTCAAGGACGACCAAGTCACCCAATACAAACGCCTACGCAAGCGATTAAACCCGCTCTATTTCTTACAAAACATGGGAACCACAAAACAAGACCCCGATGGCCTCCTGCCCCAGCGTTGGCAAAGGATTCTCCTGCTAGCGCGACAGTTAAAAAGTAAGCCCAAGTTCGCAAGAAAGCAATTAAAGAACCTCGGCAACGCCGACTTTCCCGAGAGCGGCTTCGCGCTCTTCTTATTAGGGCTGACACAAATCAAGGACAAGCAATGGGAGGGCGCAGAACAATCATTTTTAACTCTTCAAACAAAACAAATCGCGAGTCTCAAACGCGCTTCAATTGAATACTTGCAAAGCATTTATCAATCCTTACTTGTCGAATTGGTCCTCACAAAAGCCCACGAAAGAAAAGACATTCAACGAGTCATCAGACAAATCCAAAGAATGGCGAAGAGTGAAGAGCTTTACCGCAAACAAATGAAAGTGGTTCAAGGTCGTCTCGACAAAGCCTTCCAAAATATGAAAAGCCCAGAGTCTTTTATAGCAGGGGAAAAGAGCTACATCTTGCTTGAGCAGATATGCGGACAAATCCCTCTCGTTCGTCCCACAGCCTCCGCCGCTTTTCATCGCCAATTGGCTGAAAATGCCCACAAGCGAAAACAAACCGGCCGCGCCTTATTTCATCATTACCAACGATTAAAGAGTAACAAGCAAGCGAAGCTCCCCAAAGAATATCGACGCTATGTCTTTCAAGACACCTCCCAACTAAATCGGCAAGTCTTCCGCGAAGGCAAGGAGGCCAAGCTCAAGCTCGTTGGAGAGCAGCTCTTAGAAATCTCACGGGCTGACGTCTTCTTTGCGGAAATCTTAGATAGCCAGGACGTCCATTACCTGGAGAACAATTACAAATATTTCAGCAAGCTCTGTGAAGAGAAGCCCTACGATCCATATCCTCGCTATTGGCGCTTCATAGCGAAGACAACGCATCTCTATCGTGATGACTCCAAGAAAGCTCGACGCGCCTTTTCAATCATTGAAGCAGACAAAGACTTTGTCATTCAATCAAGCAACGCAAGCCCTGTCTTCAAAGCCATGACGCTGCTCACTTACTGTGAATACTACCTGCGTTTCTACGAGCGGAGTGACAAGGCCCCCATGCCCCAAGCTCTCGAGCAAAAGCTCTTCGCAGCCCTCAAAGACTCCCAGTCTTTTCAAATACCCGAGCTTGATAAGCTCTACCACATGAAATGTCGACTCTTTCAATTGTGAAGAGACGAACTCATCAAACAATCCGCTCCTCAAAGCCAGATTAAAGAGAATGCTCAAATTCTCATTCCATTGATCGAGACCTATTTGAAAACCCTCAAGAACCGTTGGGAATGGAGCCAACAGCCCTCTCATAAAGTCCCGACTCAAAGTATCCGTCAGCGATTGACCCTCAGCGCCTATCGAGTTAGGACTTGTCAGCAAGCCCGTGAATTAGCCCGCATCTATCGGCAAAATAGTCAGCCAATCAAGGCCCTCGAAACACTGCTCTCCTACCGATCCTTCGCAATCCAAGATAAATCTCACTCCCTTGATTACCTCCAAGAACTTGTCCACCTCAAACTCTGGGCTCAGGCCCACGATTTTTTCAAGGTCATGCCGGTGAGTGGTTATGGACCAGACTCAAAAAAGAAATACAAGAAGTTCAAAGCGCTGCTCTCTCAACACAAATGAGTCAATCCAGGGCAGACACGGGACCGGATTGCCGGCCATGTGTTTGCCCGGGACTAGATATGTGCCCTGGGGAAAGCGCTGAATAAGAGAGAGTCTTAAAGGGACTAGGCTCTGTCATCCTTAAATCCATGGGCTCTGACTGCTCAAAGAACCGTGAATTTAAGATTGCCAGAACACTAGCCTCGGGCGGGAACGACTAAGACGGGGCGTGAGGTCTTCTTGAGTATGGACTCGGCGATGCTCCCGAGCCAAACCTTCCGGGCCCCTGAGCGACCGTGAGAAGACATGACAATCAAGCTTGCCTTGACGTCGTCGGACTCTTGAACAAAGCAGTCGAGTAAGGTTCCGTGAACGACTCGTGAGCCGCACTTGAAACCTTCGGCTGTCAATTGATCGGTGAGGGTCTTGAGTGCAGCTTGGGCTTTTCCAAGGCGCTCTTCGTGATTCTCATAGACGGCGCGAACACAGTTAAAGAGAACAATTTTCGCGGAGAGGTCCTTGGCCATGACTTTAGCGAGGGCCAGGGCTTTCATGGAGGCAGGGGAGAAGTCCACAGGGACAAAGAGAGTCTTCACACCGGTTTCGGTCTGGGCTTCTTCGGGGACAATGAGCACTGGCTTAGTGCTCTGCTCGATGACTTTCGAGCTGACGCTTCCAACGAGGATGTGCTTCACCGCGCCATGACCGCGGCGGCCCATGACGAGGAGATCGGCGTTTTCGCTCTTGGAGGTTTTGATGAGGAGCTCGTGGGGTCGGCCTTTGGCGACTTTGATCGTTGTGCTGTGGCCAGCTTCTTTAAGGGGATCGGTGATGGTCTCAAGACCTTTGCGAAAGCGCTCTTCGAGGCCTCCGGCGTCGGCGTCGTCGGCGGCCACCATGTTCAGCGCGATGGGGTCTTCCTCACCAAAAGCTCCGACCACCAGGATCTTGGATCCTTTGAGCAAGCCTAATTCCCGCGCAATGCGAGCAGCATCCTGGGATGTTTCTGATCCATCGGCGCCAATGACAACATTCGAAAACATATCGTTCTCCCTAGCTCACAAATCTGACCCGGCTATTGTAAGAAGAATCGCTCTATTCAACGAGCCCGTATCCCGGTTGTTCTTGCCATTTTGTCCTCGTCATACTGTAGACCAGGTGGTCGAGACCGTGGTGGCTCACCAGCTCGCTCTCAGCCTCGAAGCCTAATTTACGGGCCACACCGCGAGATGGTTTGTTTTCTGGACGGATAAGGGAGATAACTCGCCGAGATTTTTTCGTACGGAAGGCGAGGTCCCTCACCCCCCACGCTGCTTCGCTCCCATAGCCTCGGCGCCAAAAAGGACGATGAAGCATGTATCCGACTTCGGTTTCAAAAACTTCTCTCACGGTTTGCTTTAACAGCCCCACCTGACCTATAAGCTCCCCCGATTCTTTCTTAAGGACTAGCCAGAAGCTATGACCGTCTTCCTGGTATTTACCAAGGATTTTCTCTATCCACGCTCTAGCTTCCTCCCGGCTAAGACATTTCGGATAGAAACGCATCACCTCTGGATCGGCGAGCATAGAAGCCATAAAATCAAGGTCTGCAGGAGTCATTTCCCGCAAGCGTAGACGCGCCGTCTCTAGTATGAATTTCACTGTTCTCCGACTCTCATTTTAGAATTCGGCCCATGAAAGCTCTTCCATTTTTCTTCGTCGCTTTCCTTTTTAGCACAGCCTGTTGTAGCCCGCCCCCGGATATTGCCCCCGCCAATCCCTGGTATGAAGTCAACTCAGACCTCGTCGTGAAAGCGAAGGCTCATGAGGTCCGGAGCATGGAGTTGGTCGATGATTCTGGGCTCATGCTTTATCGGAGTTGGAAGCCCTGGGGCCCTGAGGGCAATGAGCGCATCAACTTCCTCGATTCCCATGACGTCGCCGATGCTCCTGCATGGCAGGGAATGCTTATGGCTGGCTTGGCCTTTGCTCAGGCGGTGGATGGTCAATCCCGGGACGACAAGCTCCAGAAATTGGCTGGGGGCTTGCTCCGCTACTACAACATCACAGGAACACCGGGCTTATTCGGGAGAAGCCATTTAGCGGGTTACAAAGGGCCGCGCCTAAAATGGATGACCACCAAAGAACAGCGCCCGACAAAGTATTGGATGCAGGGTAAGGATGGCTCGTGGTGGCGCAATGGAGTCGCTAAGAACCACTTAAACATGGCCTGTTTCGGCTGCGCGATTCCATTGGCTCTTGCCCGTCGCGGGGAGATCAAGCTCGCTCCGGAGACCAAGAAAATACTTGTAGCGGTGCTTGTGCCGGCGGTGAAGCACCTTATCGGTGGCAACTTTCGCATCCGCGATTTTGATGGTCGCTTTACGGAGTATGGGGATTTGCGGGGCGGAGTGACATTTGGGCCGAATTCTCCAAACTTAGAGGGCATTTCGAACCCATTTAACAGACTCTTAGTGCTGCATATGTTGCGGTCGGCGGCCTACTACGACGAGGACGTGAGGGCGCTCTATGAGGTGAGGGCGAAGAGCTGGGCTGAGGGCGTGGGGGCGTCCATGGACATTTTGGGGGAGGTCATTCAGAACGTTTGCCGCTCCGATTTTGACAAGCCATCATTTAGTGATATGCAGGCCTTTGGCTTGGCGGCTTTGAGCATGGAGTTGCAGGAGACTCGTCGAGACATCTTAAAGCCGATTCATCGAGGTATGAAAGGGCTTTGGGCCTTTATGCAATTCGAGCGTAACCCTTGCTTTGCCTTGCCTTTTTCAATGATCCGTCCAAACTTGGTCAAAACGGATGATTTACTGGAAGACCTCCGGGGCTTTCCCATGCCCGATCAGAAGATTGCTTTTTTGCTCGGGGTGGGGGGCAAGGTTGATAGCTATCAGGTTCAGCCTTTGGTCAACCGTCCGACAAACGCAAATTATTGGAAGTCGAATCCTTATCGCAAGATTGTGAATAGGGCGGCGAAGCCACTCACTCATCCGACGACGGAGGCCAAGCGTTACTTTGCTGGGCAAGATTTTTTGATCTCATACTGGCTCGGTCGTTATTTAGGGAAATTCCCAAAACAATAGAAAGATTCCATCATGCGTCAATTGTTCCGAGCCTTTGTTCTTGCGCTCTTGTTAATGACAAGCGCCTGCTCGACAACCTATACAATTTCCCAGCAGGGTCCTTGGATATGGTTGCAGAAAAATGGCGAGATCGTCAGTCGTCTCTATGTTGGCAAAAACAAGAAAAAAGAGACCTATATCCGCGCCGAAATGCCCCGAGAAGACGGCATTCCAGGTCCCGCCTTAACCTTAGCAGTCAGTGACGCCGGGGTTATGAATAAGGCGGCTCAGGACACGGAGAATGAAGTGACCAAGCTCTATGTGCGCGATGTGCAAATGCCCGGCTCTGGCTGGAAGCGAGAGATCGAAGAGAAAGAACCTGTCAAGAAGCAAGAGCCTAAGACAGAGGTTAAGAAGCAAGGCGAGAAGAAAGCCAAATAGGCACGAGCTCCCAAAAGCACAAGCGTCAGGGAGGCCGAAACGAGTTCAATAGTCTTAGAGCAGCCAGATGCCCCAGGCGATCATGCCTATTCCCGCGAGGTTCTTTATCACGCAGATTCCCCTCCACGGGAAGAGCGACTCGTCCATGAAAGCCTCCATGATGGTGAGATAGAGGCCCGGCCTAAAGAGTAAAAGCAAACCCAAGGGGATGTATAAGACTCCGAAGAGGCTGGCGAGGTAAGTATCCGCTTTTACAGGGTCGAGCCCGCTGGCAGCCAAGCACCAGAGGCCGAAGATGAACATGAAGGGCGCCATCAGCCTGGCCTTCTTCTCATCGGAGATAATCTTCTTAAGAAAAGCCTGGTGCGAGGCGGGATAGAAGACACCTGGGAGGGTCGCGACGATGGCGATGAGCCCCATAGTGATAAACAAAGCGGCCGTCATTATTCTTCTCGTTTCTTTAAGAGGACCTTGTATCACTGTGTTTGGACAGCAAGCGCCGTGCCCATGCTTTGAAGACCAGTGTTGCTCAGTTTAGCCTTTTCTCGGGGTGAGATATTGTCTCACATCTGGAGAAAAGTCTCAGGCGCGAGATTCAAGAGACATTTAAGCGGTTAGAAGATAAGGCAGCAATTTTATTCGGGGATCTTAGGATGGTCCGCCTAATGCGGTGCTTCGCCAACACGGGTTTCGCTCGCTCTCACTCACATCTCTCTAGCCCCTGTAGATACTTACTCTCCCTAAGGGGGAGTCAAACGGCGTTAGACGTTTGGTGGGGGTGGAAAAACTTGAGAATGCAGGACAGCTATTTTATTCGGATATCTGCTTGGGATTTACTCTTTCCCCTCGGCTGAGGAACTCCCCACTCGCCTCGCCATTCAAAAGCGCTTCCATTCCCTCCCCAAGACAGGGCCTTCAGCAAGGAGAAAAGCCTTCACTTCCTCTGAAGATTCAAAGACTAAAAAAGGCTCTCCCCAGCCGAGCCAGTAATTGCCCTCGCGATCAAGCAAGACCCCGGTCTTTGTTTCTATCTGCCCCAAAGCTAGTTGACCCGGGTCGAGATTTGGGGGCTCACTCTGACCCCCAGAGTTCCACAGCGCGGTCTGACAATGAGTCAAAGATTCTCGGGCCGCCAATCGAGGCAAATCACGGGCGGGGAAGGACCAGGTTTGTCCAGCGCAATGAACAAAGATGAACTCTTCCGTCACTTGAAAGCGGACGCTATTCTTTAGGCCTCGTTGGGCGGGAACAGTCACTGAATAAGAATCGGGCTCAAAGCAAAACTGAAAATTAGGACCGGCTCTCTTGTGGTCTTCGAGCACCACACAGAGCCCCGCCCACAGCTTCTTCTTCATAATTGTGCTCTTAAAACACCGGAGTCTTCGGGGGTTTCTAAACCTTCCAACGCAGGAAGTAGTGCCACTTCTTCTCCAGGTTCTTCAATTGTTTCTCATCGAGCAGCGGCTTCTTCAATTTCATTTGTTCAATCATTTGAACTAAGGTCTTTTTGTATTTCCCAGTCGTCATTAACAACGCGATAAAGCTCTCCGCGTAAGCAAAGTGCAACTGCCCCTTCGGGCCCTTCTTATCAGGGTTCCATTCATCCTTGCGCAAGTTGAGCAACCACTCCAAGCCCGGCAATGTCTGCTTCTTATCCTTCGTAATCTTTTGCAAACCCTTACGATACTTTGACCGTCCATATCGAGTCTTAGAATTAATCACCTTCTTCTCATGAAGATTGCAAGACTCGAAATAGGTCACCAATCCTTCCTCCAACCAAGGCGCAGACTTCGCTTGACCAAGGCTACGACGAAACAACGCACGGCTCCCTTCTCCCATCAACACTGTATGATCAAAGTGAGCAAAGAACCTCTCCTTCGTCGACCTCACA
>JARGOJ010001236.1 GCA_029210225.1 Planctomycetota bacterium | reverse complement strand
AAGGGCGGCTATTGAGTGTTTTACCCTGAGACGCAACTTTCACCTCGTAAAAAACGAACAATAAACAATCCTGATTGACTGCTCTACGATCGGTTTCAAAGAAAGCTAATTCGCGGTTTTGTAAAATGGCTGCGCCCCCTAATTCTCTTAGTTTCGGAGCCTGTTAAAAATCCCCTGGAGCGGATCTAGGCGCTCGTCCCGATTACCTGCAGGGCTACTCTGTGGGCTCCGACGACTGGCGACAATCTCGTCTTCAGGGGCCGAGCTGGTCAGGGGCACGGCGATCAATTTATCCGACCCTGTTACTTGGAAATAGCCAGCGACGAGGCGGAGGCTGCGTTGCTCAAAGCGCAACATCGTCCTAGAGCTCTCCGCTCTTAGTAAGGTTCCTGGCGCGAGTTTTACGCCATTGACAACTGACTTCCAAGCGCCGTCCCAATAGTCTAAATGCTGAGCGTCCTTCACTATCATAAACACGGCGCTCTTCTTCGCGACAGCACTCAATCGATTCCGTGCTACCAAAAGGCTCTCCCGCGTTCGTTCATTGTTTGTCCTCTCACGATTCAATGCCGAATTTAACAGCGCGAGTTTACGCAGATTCTCTTCTTCTCTCTCTAAAATCAGTCGTAATCTCAATTCCTTGGCAGCGAGTTTCGCGAGAACATCCTTATGGGACCGTTCAATCCTCTTAGTCTGTGTCTGAACCGCAATAAACGCTGCGTTATTCTTCTTTCCAACCGCGTCTAAGTTATCGAGGCGTTTCTTCAACTTCAACTCCCTCGTCGCCAATTTCTCGCTGCGTCTTTTCTCCTCTGCTAAACGTGTCGATAGACCTGCATTCGATTGTCTCAACGCAATGATTTCAGTGTTCTCCCTTAGCGTCTTGTCATTTTCTTCTTTCTGAAATTCTAAGAGCTGATCTTCAAGTAATTTGACCTGAAGTCTCAGCGACTCCAACTCAGATTTCTCAGGGGATGCTGGCACAGGAGTCGAGGACGAATCTTGGTTCGTGGCTGAGAGGGAGAACATTGGCCGGAGTATCCATCCTCCCGCGAAGGCTAGAAGGAGGACGATGAGAGTCAAAGCAACCGAATAAAGGGGCGAGGACGGCTTAGCGGCGCTCGATTGAACGAGGCCTTCGTCTTCTAATCGGGACATTGTCGCCGCGATCAAACCGTCAGGGAGCTCTTCAACAAGCACTGAGTCCAATTTTGGCACAAGGCCTTCGATTTCTAAAATGGCTAAGGTCGCATCGCAGAGACCAGGTGGGACAGGATAGACCGCCAAGTCTGCTCGCTCATCAAAGAGCGATTTGAGTTCACTGAATTGCGCTCTTAGCTCGGGCTCTAGCTCAAGCCGCTCCTGAAGCTCCGCTTTTGATTCGGGAGAGAGGAGGCCCTCGATGAGGTCGGAGAGTAACTGTAGGTCGTTCATCATTCAGTTCCTGACTGCTTAAGCTGCGCAAGAGCGCTGACTCGCACTTTTGACCGAATTCTATGAATTTTTGATTTGACCGCCATGATAGTTGTTTTCCGGTCTTCAGCCAGGTCTTTCAATTTTACACCTTCGATGGTGTGCAGAAGAAAGAGGGCCCGGTCATCGGTTTTTAGATTTGAAATGGCCCAGTCGAGAGCCTTCTGTTGAGCGGCTGTGGCCTCGTCAATCTCTTCGATCGGCGCGGGCAAATCGAAATCTAACTCCGTAACTCGATTTCGTTTTCGCAGTAACTCTCGGCTTGTATTGGCCGCAATTGTAAGGATCCACGAGCGAATTCGATCGCGCTTTCTGAGTTTCGGCAAGGCCCTTAAGATGCGCACAAAGCTCTCTTGGCTTGCTTCTTCGGCGAGATGCCGGTGCCGCGTCATTCGTAGACATAGCCCGAAGACCCTGGGCATAAAGTGAGACACCAGGCGCTCAACCGCCTCTCTTTGCCCTAGAGTGGCGTCTTCAATGACCGCTTCTGGTAAGTCTGGGTTTAACTCTTCGACGCTCAATCGAACAACCTATCTTGATAGTAGCCAAACTTGGCTGAGTCAACGAGAAGATCAATACCAAAGAGCGAAGAACTCTCCGTCGATCCCCTTTTTGAAGAGATCGACTGAATGACGCTACCAATTGAATAACGTTGAACGTATCCGTATTGGTCGGTGCGCTCGTCGTACCAATAATCCGAATTAAAATGGTAGATCCAATCGAAGGGTCCAATTCCCCCGTGGGTCCTCAGTCCATTTGTCTCGTACTCAAGGGTCCCTAGAAAAAGTTGGAAGCGGCGGATCTCCAGCTGATCATCAACTCCTCGAAACTTCAACTTCTTTCCCTTCACTGTCCGACTGAGCTCTGTTAAATCTTCCTCTCGATAATTGACCACCGTCCCATTC
>JARGOJ010001235.1 GCA_029210225.1 Planctomycetota bacterium | reverse complement strand
ACTGCCAATTTCAGTTTACCCTGCTTCTCATAGATACTCGCGAGATCATAGTACGGGTAAAAGTCAGACGGGTTGAGCCCAATAGATTTCGTGTAATCAGCGATGGCCAGTTCGTCTTTGTTTTGTTGCTTATAGACGGCTCCTCTACAGTAATAACCGAGGGCGAATTTAGGGTCGAGCTTGACGGACATATCATAATCATTGAATGCCTCTTTGAGCTTCTTTTGAGCGTCATAGACTCCGCCGCGGGAATGGTAGGCCCGGGAATCATTGGGGTTCATAATAATAGCCGCATTAAAGTCTTTTAGAGCTGCCGAGAGCTTGCCGCTGTTCCGTAATAAGACACCGCGATTGACCAATGCAGCCCGGTCTTTGGGATTGAGCTCGATGGCCTTATTGTAATCGGGGATCGCCTTTTTTGGCTGTTGTAAAAGGTAGTACATGGTCGCACGAAAATTGTAGGCGGCTCCGTCGTTTGGGTTCAGCTTGATTGACTCAGAAACCTCGCTAAGGGCGACTTTATATTTCCTGGCCTGAAAGGAGGCCTTGGCTTTGGTCAAAAGCGCTTCGGCTTTAGTCTTCGCGGCTGCGCTGACCTCAACCCGGGGCTTCTTTGGACTTACCTTCTTTTTGTTTCCTTGCGTTGGTTCGCAAGCCATGGAGAAGCAGAGAATGAAGAGGCAAAAAAGGGAGTGTCTATACTGGAGCATCGAGTATGTCCTCGCTGTTTGAAACGCTTGAAGGTGAAAGGCATGGGATCAGTCTAGCAGGAAACACGGGGCTCAGGGCCTTTGACTGGCTATATTGATAGTCCGATTATGAGGAGAACCTAGAGCGGAGTGATTGGAAGAGGCAAGTTTTAGACTCATGAAGGGGCACGGGAGCGCAGGTCGTTCCTTGCGAACGACTGGGGGCGTGGAGTTGCGCATGGCTCGTTACGGAAGAAGCTGGGCTAGGAATCTTCGTTTATTGCCGAGGGAGTTCATTGAGGAAAGCAATGATTTGGCTGGGGGCGACAAGATCGATGCGCGACTCGAAGTCGGCGGAGTTTTCAATTTTTGTTTTTGTTCCTTCAATGACGGTGGATTGCATTTGGCTTTTCGTCTCAAGGTCGTAGAGGGTTAGAGAAACAAACTCGGCCGTGTGAATGCCTATGAGGGCTAGATCCCCAGAGCGGCTCACCCGAGTTTTATGACGCTTCTCCTTGAGGATCACACGATAATAGACGCAATGAAGGACGAATTTGACATCCTTCTGTTGATTGGCCCGAAGCTTGGGATCGAGAGCGTGGTAAAGCTTGTAGTCTAACTCTGGGGGGGCATGGAATTTATCGAGGTTCTTCTTGCCGATGGCTCGGAGTTTAATAGGTAAGACGCCGGTTTTGAGGTAGGTCTCATCAGTGAATTCATAGCCTTTGATGTCTTTGACAATCTGTTTCATCCCTGGTTCTAGTTCAGTTCGTGCCTTATTTTCGTCACTGAAATAGTATTCCACTTGAAGGCTCAGGGCAAAAAGCAAACACATAGCTATGGGGCCGACGACAAGGGTAGCAAGAAAACGCCGACGTTTGCGTTGGAGTTCGACCTGCGAGGGCATAGCGCTAAACTCACTGAGAGGCCGGTCATAAGGGTCAAAGTCGTGATCATCTGGGCTTGCCATAGGGGTGTTCCTCGGGGAATTGTCGTCGTCTTTTTTTTGAGTGCGTTTGCTTGGACCAAACAAACGGTTAGGAGACTGTTTTTGGTCGCAGTCTTTTGATCTACAGTTTACTATCTTAACAGTTAGACTGTGTGACTTTGGAAATGGTCTAAAGCAAGCTATCGCATAGTTCAGAAGCTTTGCCTGAGCATTCAGTGCTCCTTCTGTTTTCCCTGAGAACCTGCTTTTTTCATAGTAGCGGCTTTGTGATTGGGATATCTGCATTATGAATGATAAACGAATGAGAGAGTTGGAGCGTCGCGTCGACGAAGGAGACTCCGAAGCTTTGTCTGCGCTTTTCCGAGAGAAGGTTCGAAGTCAAGATCCTGATCTTCAGGCGGCGGCGGAGCTTCGTGCGCAACTTAAATCGGCGTTATTTGAAGTTCATCGAGGCTTTGTCGACTTCGACTGTGATCAATTTTTGCCTTTAGCCCTTGTTTACTCGGCGATTGATGAGTCATTGAATGAGGGCTGTATCTCTGAGGATTACGGCTGTGGCTTTCGAGAGCTCGCCCGGTGGAATCTGAATGAGTCTCGGATTCACGTTGTGGTGGGGCGTATCGGAGATCGAGTGCGTATCACGCTGGGTGAGGTTGAGACAACGACGACTAAGTTGACTCCAGCCTCGCTTATTCGGACGCTCGGTACGTGGTCGGCGTCCTTTAAGGCAGCGACCTTGGA
>JARGOJ010001234.1 GCA_029210225.1 Planctomycetota bacterium | reverse complement strand
CAGGGGCGCCCGACTTATCGATCGGTCGAACTCGGCTTTCGCTGCGCGAAGTCTTTGCAAATTCCTGATTAAATTCAATTAGACATCTGTATATTGCTCTGCTCCTGAACCCAAATTTTTGAGTGGCGCTGCGGATGAGCCTTAAATCCTCCTTCTTGAGCCTGTTTCTCCTCCTTCTCTGCACTCAAGCAGCGACGGCCCAAAGCTTCAATGCTGGGGCTCGCTCATTGGGAGTCGGCGGCAGCTTTCAAGCCCTCGCTGATGATGCAACCGCCGTCTTCTGGAACCCAGCAGGAGGAGCGCGCATCGGCACGCAAATCCATGGGACCGTGGGGAGCTACCCCCGCATCGACGAAGAAGGAGACAAGGACAACGAGCCAGTACCAGGTCCAGCCTTTGTCGGGGCGACAGTGCCGATCTCTGAGGGAGGCGCGCTGATCGGTGGGTATCTTTCGCCGTTTGTGAATGATCGCCGCTATGAGATTCGCCAGAACTTGCCAGGAAACCTCTCCTTTCAAGAACTCCAAGTCTCACAATTCTTCAACCGACTTTCTGCGGGCTACGCTCATAGCTTCCAGCTGACTGAAGAAGGCACAGGATACTTCCCCTATATCGCGGTGGGAGCCACTTTCGACCTCAGCATCACCTCGTTGGATGGCGATTCTTTTGACTCTGCGGGAATCCGCAGTCGCATCAACGCGAGAGAGGTGGCGCCGGGATTCACGGCTGGAATTCTCATCACAGTTGTCGATCGCTCCAAGTTCGAGCTGAGGATTGGCGGGGCCTATCACCACTCTGGTGACTTTCGCCTACGAGACAAAGGCTTCGATTTTGTTCAAGAAAACTCCCAAGCCAGCCGCCTCTACGATTGGCCGATGATTGCAGGAGGAGGAGTGGCGATCCGATGTTTGGAGACGAAGTCTCTGGTCTTTGTTGCGGACTATCAATTTGTTCGTTGGAAGAAGGCGAATCGAAACTTGGAGGACAGTCACAATTTCTCAGCCGGGGCCGAGTATGGCTATCAATACAGCAAGACCTCGCAGATTATTTTTCGTGGTGGGGCGCGACGCATCGCTGAGCCTTCACGGGACGATCCTTTGTCGATGGGCATCGACGATCACATCTTCAATACAACGGCCGGCCTTGGATTTGTTTATCAGCCCCGAGCCGAGGCTTTCTATGCGGTTGACGGCTCTGTGGAGTTCGGAGATACATTCAATTTTGCCTTGTCCTTAACTCTCGGCTTCTGACAGCCGATAAGAAGTGACGACACATTGAGTTAGTCGGCATCTTCTTTCGAAAGGACACAGTTCTATGGCGATCGTTCAACCCAGTCCAGGTTTGGCAGAATGCACCCACACTCGCGTTGACCCCATTGAACGGTTGAACACGAGCCTCCCGGTCTTCCTCGGTTGCAGTGATGACGGCCCCGAAATCGAAGCGGTCTTCATTAAGAATTGGTCCGAGTTCCGCGTCCACTTCGGCAATGAGAACACAGTGCTCTCCCGCGCAGTTTACGGCTACTTCGATAATGGCGGCGCGGAGTGCTACGTTCTTAATTGGGGCGAAGAGCCGACTCCGGCTGCTGAGAAGTGGCGCCTTGTCTTCAAAGAGCTCGACTGCGTCGACGACCTCTCTCTCATCGCAGCCCCAGGCGTTTCTTCAGAAGAGTATGTTGAGAAGGTCATTGAGCACTGCACGATTCGCCAGGATCGCCTCGCGCTCTTAGACCTCCCGAAAGACTTTGATCCAGATCAAGACGCTGGTCTACCTCGCAGCAAGTTTGCCGTCGCTTACACTCCCTGGATCGAGATCCGCGACCACGAAGCCGATCAGCTTGTCCAGCAGCCACCCTCTGGTCATATCGCCGGCATTTATGCTCGGGTTGAGAAACAAAGAGGCATTCACTGTCCTCCCGCTAACGAAGCAATCCAAGGGGCTGTGGGTGCTTGTGGACGCTTTAGCAAAGGTCAACGCGCCGCCTTGATCGATTCGGGTGTGAACCTCATTCGGCAAAATCGCCGTCGCGGGGGCGACCTGAGAGTTTGGGGAGCGAAGACCCTCAGTGACGACCTCGTTTGGCAATCCCTCACAACCCGCCGCCTCATTCTCATGCTTGAAGCCGCTATCGGCGAAGGCAGCAGCTGGGTCGTTCACCAAAGAAACGACGAGTCACTCTGGACCGCCTTGGAGAGCCAGGTGACGACTTTCCTCGAAGGACTGCGCCAGGAAGGCCTGCTCGTTGGAAACGGCCCTGGTGATTCTTACTACGTCAAATGCGACGCTGAATTGAACCCCGTCGAGAGCATTGGCGGCGATCAAGTGATCTTCGAAGTTGGAGTTTGCCCGTATAAAGCGAACGACTTTGTCATCTTTAGA
>JARGOJ010001233.1:756-2380 GCA_029210225.1 Planctomycetota bacterium | reverse complement strand
GGAGAGGGTCGCCTCAAATTGCGTCTTATCCGAGTTAAATCGGCTTCTTAGCGAGAGCGATCCGGCCAATAAACGAGCCAAGAGCGGCGCTTTGAATTCCGTTGGAAGCTCCGAGATCCTCCCTAGCGATGGAGATCATCGAGTCTGCCAAAGACGTATTTTCGAGCTCGAACAAGAATTGCAGAGCCTGCGGCAAACGATGCGAAGTGTCGCCGACGATCTCATGCGAGCCTCCGACGGCGCTCAGCCTCGAATACGCCCTGCAATGGTCAGCGCAACCTTTCCCATCCTCGATCCGGATTCCATTCCCCCCTATACCATTCCAAGCATCCCCGAGGAAACGGCGCCTTCATCGGACGACGAAGAAACCGCTAAGATTGAGCGTGAGAGCATCAAGGTTGCTATTCACGATGCCATGGAAACCCGAGAGATGAAGGCTCTAAAAATGAGCAGTCTCATGGGAGACACTTCGAGGGAAGAAGGCTCTAGCGACTCAGTCGACTCCATCTCCGGTGATGAGTTAGAAGACGACGATTCACTCACCGAGTCAAGGCGCGCAGAAATCCGTGTGATTGAGGCAATCCCTGACATCCACGGTGAGATCTGCAAAGAGATTCTCACTGGTGAAATGACGCGTGCGCCCCTCTTGGAAAAGATCAACGCGACGATCGCACAACGCCTCGTCGACGAAGAATTGAAAAAGCTAAACCTCGACCAAGTATCGACGCTGAGCGTCGATGCCGCTCATGTCCTCGCACGTCAAAAAGGCAGCCTCTCACTCAATGGACTCCGGCAGGTTTCCCCCGAGGTCGCGGCGGCGCTCGCGAATCATCAGGGGCGGCAGCTCTTTCTCAACGGACTCGTTGAGATTGACTCGGAAGTGGCCGAGCGCCTAGCGCAATATCGACAGATCTTGCGGCTCTCAGGGCTTAGAGAGATCACCGATGCAATCTGTGGCGCCTTTCGTGAATTCGAAGGAGAATGGCTTGTTTTTGGTGGTCTGGAGAAGATCAATAGTCATCAGGCTCACATCATCGCCGGTTTCAAATGTCACCTTAAACTCAATGGATTAAGGGAGCTGTCCGAAGACGTCGCGGAAAATTTGTCCGGGCTCGAACAAAACTTGTCCTTAGATAATCTCGACACGATCTCAGTCGGAGCGGCTTCTTGTTTGGCGCGCCATGGGGCGCAGCTCTCATTGAAAGGACTTAAAGAGATCGAGCCGTCGGTGGCCGCGGTCCTCTCAGCCCACAGAGGGCGCTGGCTTATCTTGGATGGTCTGCTCTCCCTCAATCAAGAGACAGCCGAACAACTAGCGACCTATCAGGGAGGACTGTCTCTCAATGGTCTGTCTTCCATCGATAAGCCAAGCGCGACGGAGCTGAAAGCCCATCGCGGCAAGCGACTCGCGCTAAATGGACTGAAGACCGTGAACGGAGTCGCGGCGATTATCACACGGTTCCGAGGTTATCTCCAATTGGATGGGGTCAAGAGCCTCACCGCTCGGGATGCCAAATACCTGGGGAAACACAAAGGGAAGCTAAGCCTAAAGGGCATTCAAAAGATGACTGATAAGGCGATTGACGAATTGAATGCTCATAAAGGTCAACTCTATGTCTCTCGA
>JARGOJ010001233.1:0-746 GCA_029210225.1 Planctomycetota bacterium | reverse complement strand
CTCTGAGTCGAAGAAATCTTAATCGTCGAACTCTTCCAGGCCCCTCACCCATAGTTTGAAGTGCAATCTTTCTAAGAGCACTTTATCGTCGAGTTTGTAGAACTCGACATGTCCATCGGAAAAGGCGATGTTAAACCCGTCGCGATGATTGCCTAAGTTCCCACTCTCACTTGTGCGTAGTGCCTTGTCTGCCAAAATCATCGTATCTGAGCGCGCTGTTTTGAAGTCGATGAGCCGACGGCGCATGGTATAGCTCAATTCAAGATTTGAAAACACGCTCATTTTGCTGGAGCAGTGAACGGGAGCCTTTGAGAGATCACTATGACGCTGACCTTTCCAGCTCCAACTCCTTGGGAAATCTGGGTCTTGAACGTCACTCTCGATAGGAAAGTCCTCAGAGTTTGGACACACAAAGACGTCGCTGTTATCAGCGCACTTTAAGTAGATCAAAGATTGAAAAGCGTCGCTCACCTGCTCTTCGCTTTGAGCCTCGTTCTTTCCGGCCATGTGAGGAGAACCACCGTGGTTTTGCCCGTAGAAGATACAGGAAATCGCGAGGCTCCGCAGATGGGCAGAACATAGATGTCCAACGCTACGGGCCCGCGCATTTCTCCTTGATGCGTAGCCTATGTAAAAGAGGAAGAGTCCCGCGACTGCAACCGTCAACAGGGCCAGATAGGTTCGTTTTCCAATTCGAGCTCTTTGGCCATCCATTGTCGACTGTGGGTTCGGTTCGTGTGTCATCG
>JARGOJ010000121.1:13289-13511 GCA_029210225.1 Planctomycetota bacterium | reverse complement strand
TAGCATTCGAGGCTGGATTCTCGATAACAGAATGTTCGCAGAGAAAGGCCCGAAAGCCCGTATCGAGGGTATCAACGACTGATGCGGGCACACGCTTCCAGCGGGACGAGAGCACCTTGCGCATGGCGACGATACCGGGCAGTCCTTTCCCAGAAAGGAGGTTCAGCTGCGCCGGTGTGGCACGGCGCCGAAGAACATAAATGCTCGCTGCAGAGAAGACCA
>JARGOJ010000121.1:0-13200 GCA_029210225.1 Planctomycetota bacterium | reverse complement strand
GACTGTATCGATGAGCGCCGTCGTAGCGAGAGAATCCAAGCTCGGACGAGCGTTTACGGGGGCCGTTTGGAGGCGGCCGTCGCAGTAAACGAGCACTTGAGTGATTGTTTGGTCTGAGTCCAGCCATTTTAGGGAATTTCTGAAGAAGGTGACGTTCCCCTCTTTGCTCAGCATGGAATTGATAAAGAGGCTGTGGTCGGCGATAGATATAACCCGAGACTGTCCTCGCTTGTAGGATGTGACAAGGGGCGACCGTGGATAGTTGCACCCCACAGGGGCTCTAAGCAATGTTCCTCGGGCTCTGAGGCCAAAGAACGCTGGCCGATTGAAGGCGAGGCTCTTCACGCCATTAAAAACAGGGTGTTTTTGGGATTCGGGAACGGGTATCACGGGGCAATCTCGAAAGCCATTGACCCCCTTTAATCCCCGCGGATCGTCTCTGCTAATTGAAATGACCGAGGGCCAAAGATCGACATCGATGGTGCCAAAATACTCGTTCATCGAATCGCTGTCCGACGCGAGTAAGGCTCGTCCTCCAGCCTTTAAGAACGACTTGAAGAGGCTCGCGCTCAAGTGATTGTCAGGGGCGTCGCCAACAATGACGACGAGGGACGAGGTCGGATCAATTTTGTAGGGATTCTTATGAAAAGAATAACGCTGCCCGAGTTCGAGAATAAGCCAGCCATAGTCGTTCCATGGGCGCACTCTTGGATCTTGCGAGGCGTTCTGCGCCGCCGCGCTGGTCCCAAAGCTGAGGACCAGTAAGATCGCCGCCATGAATCGGACAGTTTTCAGAGAATCCACCTTTCCCGAAATTCGTATCTCTGCCATTATGCTTTGCCGATGCTCTCCTGACAGGGGCTTGATAGAATTTTTCTAAGAAATCGAAGATCCGCCAGCTCTTTTATCGGAACAAAGGCAAATCCCCGACGAACTGAAGATCCGAGGAAACATGGACGCGCAGCCTGTGGCCCCAGGGCCGACGAAGCTAGATCGAGTCAAAGCGAAGTGGTTCGTGTTTTTGATTCTAGGCTTAGTGATCGGTCTCACGCTCTTCCTTATCTTTGGCGTTTTCGTCAGCTCTAAGTATCGGTCATTCAAAACAAAGACCATCGACGCCATTCGCTGGAATATCGATCAGAGCCTCGCGGAAGACAAGGCGCGACAAGGCAAAAGAAAAGAGCTTGGGGACGCGCTCTCGACCATTTATGGATACGCCGAGGCGAACGAACTTAGTTTTGTAGCGATGGCTGTGGTCACGCAATCTTATGATGTGACCATGGCCGATATGTCCCTCTCCGATTCCGAGATCGACGGGTTGCTTGATCTTTACAGTGATATCATTTCGAAGAAGGGTGATATACCGATGAAAGATGTGGAGCCATACACACGCAAAGCCCAAAACATCCGATAGTTTCAATCAGATCAGCATGCTAGAGACAGAGCGCCATTCATGAATCCAGACTCGAACCCTCTCAATGACGCCTCAAAGTCAGAGGCTAATCCAAAGAATCAATCTTCGATTGTTGTCTTGGGTTGTTTCGTTTTTCTAATACTCTCTGTCTGTTTGCTACTAGGTGGTGGCAGCTTCTTGGCCTTCACTTTTTTTGGGGAGAAACAGCGCCTCGCCGAGAATGACACCATCGAGATTCAAAAGAAAATGCTCGCCGCCGAGGCCCGCGCTCAACAAAACAAGGCCTTAAAGGAGAAAATTCGCCGGACACAGGAGGCCCAACTCAAAGCCGAGATCAAGCGAAAAATCGAAGAAGAGAAGACGTTGAAAGCCACCCGCCGCAAGGAAGCCAAGGCCCTCGCGGAAGCCGCGAAAGCGGCGAAGCTCGGGGACAGTGAGGAAAAGCGGGCCGCCCGAGATGCGGAACGTCAGAAACAGCTCGACCTGCGAAACAAACAGGAGTCCGCCGTCGAGGCGCAGCGATCCCTCGTCAAGGTCGCGCAACAGAACGGAAAGCTGGGACAACTTCCACGGCTTGGAGTGAGCGAGGCGCAACAGGCAGAGATTTCCAAGCGCGTGACGCAGCTTTTGACCGACTACATGAACAAGAAGGCCAGCTACTCAAAGCTAAAACGGGTCCTGCTTATCCTCGACAAGATTGTTCTCACTCAATCCTTTTCAGAGCAGGCTTATCAAGAGCTTGACGCCGAGCTAGAACGCTCCTAAGCGCAATCTTATCGTCCTTTCTTGCGTCTTTTCTTGCAGCATCCAGTCCATCTTGATATAGAAAAGCCCCTCAACGTTCGCGTAAACTCCAATAGCGAACTCAATCAGATTCTGTAAGGAATGCTCGATGAAGACCAAAAAAATTAGCCTCATGGCGTCGTACGACTGGAGTATGCGCTATGCCGTCCTCAACTTTATGGATTTCCTTGATCGCCCCGTTAAATATAAGGGTGAGAGCTACAAGATCGAGCTGGGCCGCGTCATAGCGGAGCCCATTGTCTGCGGTCAGTCTCTCAAACCAAAAGCCGACTTTGTCGTCGACCGGACGATTCACTGGAACGCTTACTACAAGTGCTGGGGACAGTCGGCGATGAACTCCCTCATGGGCATCGCGAACCACAGCTATACCTTCTCGAACTACGACAAGCATAGCACCTACGACATTATGGCTCGGGCTACCCACCCCAAAGACCGCCTCCCAACGACCGTCCTGCTGCCACAGTTTGGTCCCTGGACTCCCGACCAAGTCGCGGAAGAAGAGTGGAAGTATCGCCAGGAATTGGCCATCAAGCACACAAAGTTTGGTTGGGATCCTTCTCGTGCGACCACCGATTGGAAGAAGGTCGAGACCGATTTCCAACGATACGTCGACTTCCGTGAGAAGAATCGCCTCATGCGCGATCACTTCTATGCCAAAGGTAACTTCCTCAAAGAGACCATCGACGATCACTTTGACGGCAAGTTCCCCATTTATCTAAAGAAGTGTTTTGGGGGTGGGGGAAGCGACGTCTTCAAAATCGAATCCATCGAAGAGCTCTACCAAAAATACGATGAGACCGGCGGCCGCGCCTTCCACGTTCAAGAAGCCATTGAATATGACAGCTTCATTCGCTGTATGGGTATCGGTCCTCAGATCCTCCCGATGTATTTCCAGCCCGATGAGCCACTTCACGAACACTACAGCGCTGATCTCGTGACCATCGACGATAGCAATAGAGACCAATTCAAGCGTCTCGGCAACTACGTCAAGTTCATTAACAGCTATCACCGTTGGACTTACAACTCATACGAAGCCCTGTTTAAAGACGGGGGAGTCTATCCTATTGACTTCGCCAATGCTTGCCCAGACAGTAACTTCACGTCCCTGCACACCCACTTCCCTTGGTTGATTTGCGCCTTGGTGCGTTGGTTCACATACTGCGCTGTGACGGGTCGTGAAATGGGTCTGGACCTCGTCCACCGTGACTTGCTCGTGATCCTCAACGATCCTGAAATCAGTCAGCAAAAGAAGTATGACGCCTGTGTGAAATTCAGCGAGGATTACTTTGATCGCGAAGACTTCGATGCCTTCTGCAAAGAAAACTACAGCGATATCACTGACAAGATCATTGAGTACTACGACAAGCACTGGGATGGCGTCATTGAGGTCGCGATTGAAATGAGCGACTTCCCGAAATACGAGCATGACCAGTTCTTCAAGCATTACAAAGACCGGATGGCCACTAAGTTCCGTCCGAACGCCAAAGACTACCTCAACATGGACATTTATTGATCCTCGTTGAATAGTAAAAGCAGTCAAATGAAGGGACAGCAGTCAATGCTGTCTCTTTTTTTGTACAACCAACGAGGCAGGCACGATTCCATAATTTTGACAGGATTTAATAGCGCGATTTGCGCCCTAGATTCTCCTGAATGAAAGCCCTCAGCTTCTCGGCGATTTTGTAATCTGGTTTCAGTTTTAAAAAGCGCTCATAGTCAGCAGCCCCCGCCTCCTTATCCCCTCCACCTACAAGAAAGTAGCCACGATTCAAATAAAGGTTTGCAGTGCGATAGCCATATTTTTCGGCCTTGTTAAAGTCGTTCAAAACGTCGTTCCTGGCTTTCCTTCCCAAATTTAGATAGGCTCTGAAATAATAACTCTGACCGTCCTTCTTATCCAAATCAATGGCCCGGCCATAATCTTCAATGGCCTCCGGCACTCGTTTGCGTAACCTATGCAGATAAGCTCTCCGGCGATAAGCCCGAGGGTTCTTAGGGTTGAACTGAATCGCCCTATTAAAATCGGCCAGCGCCCTGGCATAGCGGCCCTGCGCCAAAGACAAATTCCCCCGGTCGACGTAACTGTCGCTCCGTTTGGGTCGCAGTTGAATCGCCAAATCTAAATCGCGTTTTGCCTTCGCGTATTCCTTGCGCTTCTCCCAAAGCCGAGAGCGATTGGTCAAAGCTTCAACGAGTTTTGGATCGGACTTATGAGCCGCAGAGTAATCTTCGAGGGCCCCGGTAAGATCCTTGTTTCTCTCCCGGAGCAAACCCCTATTGCATAAGGCTTTTGCGTGACTGGGGGAGAACTTAATGGCCTGATCATAGAACTTGATTGCGCTTGCGCGCTGTTTCCGCTTTTGCGCGATAACCCCACAATTGTAGTATGCGTGTCCATAATCAGGCTTGATCTTCAATGAGAACAGATAGTCGGCCATGGCTCCATCGAGGTCCCCTAGCTTCGATTTCATCGTGCCCCTGTAGCAATAGCCAAAGGCAAAGCTCTTCGAGTATTCTTCTAAGCTTGATAGGACAATTAACGCGTCTTTATATTTCCCTGCCTCAAAGAATTCAACGGCATCAATCATGAGCGTAAACTCATTGACATCAGAGAACTGTCTCCGGCGACGATCTAATTGCAGCAAGGCCTCTGTTTTCCTAAACATGACATCGGGCGTCTCTTTCAATTCCAACTCGTGAAGCAGAAACAACGCTTCGTAGGCCTTCGGATGAAGATAAACGGCGCTCTTCAACAAATCTCTGGCTTTCCCATCGTAGCCTCCCTTCCCACAGAGCTTCGCGGCGAGTAAAACGAGCCCATAATTGTCCCGACCGCCCAGTTCAAAAACACTCTCCAACTCAACGAAAAATTGACTCCGGGAGGCCCCTCGGTCTAAGAGCAAATCAAGCTTGTTCAATCTCTGAAAGGCCTGCGTGACTCGCGCCTCACTGACTCGCGCTTCCGTCGCATCGGACTGAGCATCCAAGGTCGCCCTTTCAGATTGATTGATCACGACAAACAAGACCGCTGCTGAACTGCAAAGTATGACAAGCACTAAAAGAACAACGAAGAAGCCCGGATGCCCTGCAACAAATCGCTTCGCCTTTTCTAACAGAGAATAACGATGGACAGGGACAGGCTTCCCCGCCAGGTAAGCTTGAAGATTTTCAGTAAAGCTCTGCGCGCTTGACAGACGCTCATTTAGATCCACCACGAGCGCCGCCCGGGAAAGACTGTCCAATTCTCTCGGCGCCCAATTGCGAATGTCTCTTGGGAAGCGATAATGACCCGTCGCCGTCGCAGCAACTTTGGAGAGAACAGAATCCCCTAAAATACTCTCCTCACCGGTCACAATCTCAACAAGCAAAACCCCCAACGCAAAGACGTCGCTCTGAGGACAAGCGCTCCCCTCGATTTGCTCTGGTGCCATGTAACCTGGAGTGCCAATCATTGCCCCGACAACAGTGACTCCGACGCTCGCCGCCTCGTCAATCGTGACGGCAGAGGTCATATGCTCATCAGACTCCGCCCCAGATTCTTTGAGGTCCTTCGCGATACCCCAATCCAAAACTAAGACTTCACCGAATTGACCAATCATAATGTTTTCGGGCTTTAGATCTCGATGCACAATTCCCTGAGAATGAGCATAGCTCAGCGCCTCCGACACTCTAAGCAAAGCCTCAAGCAAGTCCCTCGGCTCCTCCTTATTCCTTGTCCCATCCCAATGAGCCTGAATTCGTTCTGCCAAGGTCTGCCCTGCTATGAGCTTCATGACCATGTAGTGCTCACCCTGAGCACTCTTACCCGCTTCATAAACCGGTGGTATCGCCGGGTGATCGAGACACGCAGTGACTTTGACCTCACGAATAAATCGCCTAAGGGCCCCGGGATCGTCTTGGGTGAGCAACAACTTTAACGCGGCATCCCGCCCTAAGCGCTGATCTCGGGCGCGATAGACCACACCCATTCCCCCCGCGCCAATTTTCTCCGACCGCTCCCAGAGCCAATCACCATGAGGTTCGAACCAGGGATTCACTTCGAGAACCTGACCCAGCAACTTAACGCAGCTCTCCTCTTTCGATTCCTGAGGATGAGGCCCGAGCGCTCCACCATTCTCAGTTGGCCCTCTATTCTGTGCTTGATAGTCGGCCAATTGTTGTCGCAGGGATTGCGCCATTTGAGGATTCAACAATCGACGCTGCTCTAACATTCCGAATAGGTCTAAACCCTGACAAGAGCGCTGGTCCTCCCGATAGGTCAACAGCTGCTCAGTGCTAAAGACTCTCTGTTGCTCCAGAAGCCAGCACTGCCAATCCACTTCTTTCAACGCCTCACCCCTTCTAAGTAGGAAACGAGACTATCGAATTCGAGTTGGGATTCCAAATGGATTAAGGAAGAAGAGAGCTCTCAAAACCCAAGTAAAAAAGCTCAGTGGCTTTCCAATCACGGAACAGACTTGAATCTCCCGCCGTTCTGCCTCGCCAACTCCTTCAACAAGTCTCCCTTCCAGCTACTCTGAAAGCGAATCGTATCAATTCGGACTTTTTTCGTTTTATTGCGCCGCCGGACCTCCTCCAAAATGCGCTTCGGCTTCGTGAGTCCCACCGATGGCCGACCGTCGCTAAGCACTATAATCCGTGTCACCTCGACGTCTGCCAAGGCCAACTTCAAAGCGCTATGTAGATTCGTTCCGCCCTCAACCTTTAATTCCGAGACCCACTTTATCGCCTCAAGTCTTAGTCCCGGTCCCGCTGGCACAACGGCCCTGCGCCATGGCACTGTCCTCGACCCAAACGCGATCACATTGAATTGAATCTTTGTGTTTAACTGCTGCCGAATGAGATTGATCAGCTCCGCTTTCACAAAGTCCAAACCAGACGTTTTCTCTCCGTTGATGGTCTTCATCTCTCTGGCCATGCTGTAACTAATATCAATCACCAAGATAACGTTGCCCTCAGTCACCGTCGTGAAGGTCTTTGAACCATCTCTCTGTGAATCCCCGATTCGCTGGGCCGCGCCATTCTTCCCGCTTCCCTTCGCCTTTGCGCCTCCAATCCCAGCCTTCTGGCCTTTGGCCTTGTGAAAGAGCTCAAGCTCCCGTAGACGCTTGGCCTCCGCCAGCGCACGCTTCTTTGCTTCAAGGTCTCTCCGGTTCTTTGCGCTCTGGGAATTTTGCAGCGCCGCCAAAGCCGCGAGATCTCTCAACTCTTCCTGATCCGTTATCTTAAGAAGCTGATCATTGGAAGACACAGAGTCCGCCGATTCGTGAATGCGATCGTCCTCAACCTTAACAACAGTCTCAGTCAATTCACGATCAGAGGATTGAATCGCCCCTGCTTGCTCATGAAGCAACTCTTCACTCTCTGTGACTTGGCCCCCGGGATCTTCATCTCCGTCGCCACTCCCGATCTCATTGAGCGTCGGATCCTCCGCAAACTCGACGGTCTTAAAGTCCGTGAGAGGCGTTTTCATTGGGTCTTTTAAGGAACTTGTCAAAAACAGAACGAAGGCGACGATCACGCAGTGAACAGCGAGGGAGATCAAGAAAGACCATGGCCCCCGGCTTCGGTTTTGTCTGGAGCTAGGATTCACAGCTTGGGTCCTCCCTGAATCGCGCTTAATAATTAATACGACTCAGACATAGCGAGAGGGCAAGCCAATCCAATTTTTATGGAAATGCTTTTGGGATGCCGCCATTTTGCATGGCCAGCTTTCTAAGGAATTCCCGAGGGCCAGCGCCGACAATAAAGGCGACTGTATAAATCGTCACATTCCGCCCCTTGTTCATACGTTTGACTTCTTGGAGAATCACATCTGCTGGTGTGGACGGTTGACCGTCTGTCAAGACCAAAATCGCCTCAGCCTTCTTGTCAGCGAAGGCCGTAACGAGCGCATCCATGAGTTGTGTCCCTCCCCCCCCCTTTTCCGCCTTCAAGAAAGCCAAAGCGGACTTCTTGTTCTTCGAGGTCGCCCTGACCAGCTTGGGTTTCCAAACTTTGGTTACCGAGGAAAATGTGAGAATGTTGAAACGACTCTTCGACGAAATTTGGCGCCGAATGAGACCAGCAAGCTCCAGCTTGACATACTCCAATGCTTGAATCGAGCCGCCGCCCTCAATTGGGAGCATGGCTCCCATGCTCCCAGACACATCAATCACCAGGGTCAGATTCTTATTGCCGATCTTCGAGAATAACTCTGAGCCATCCGTGTCCTTGCCGGGTTTCTTCAAGCGCGCTCCTTTCTGCACCATTTTCGCCGCAGCGGCTGCCATTCGAGCCGCAGCCGCTTTCTCACGGGCATTAATCTCCTTCGCGAGCGCCCCTGTTCGAGCCTTCTCCTGGGAGAGCGTCTTATCGAGCAAGGCATCTGTAGCACGCTCCGTGACCTTGACCCCGGCCCCGCTCTTCTCGACGGCTGTCTCTGTTTCTTCAAGGACATCAGACTCTGCGGTGTCCATGGTCTTCTTCACATCGACGTTCGATTCTTGGATTTCCGGGCGCTTCTCATGAATCTCTTTGTCAACCTCGTCAACGTCGATATCGCTCTTGTCGAGAGTTGAGTTTGGGTCGCCAATCTGGGTTGAATTGTCCTCAGAAAACACCACCGACTCGAATTCGACGATGCCAGTGGGAGGAGGAGGTCTGAGGAGAGTGAGGACCAGGAATGTGGAGGCGACTGTGACAGAGTGAATCGCAATGGAAGTAAGAAGGGACCAGGTGGCGCGCTTCTTTTGACCGGGTTCTTCGGGAACCGCCTCGTAAGTCGAGGTCTGATATCCGCTGTCCATAGAGTCCATTTGTCCCTCACCCTGAGCTTGCATTGCAACTCTATCTTATACGCAGGAGACCCTGATGAAGTTTCATTGTTCACAGATTCGCCGTCGAAAAACTTCTAAGATCCGTTTGGGGGAATGTGCTTCCGTATGAATTCGAGCATGATATCTGCGACGGCCTTGGTCGAATCGGGAGAAATGATATCCCCCGCCAACACGTGCTGCGACTCGTCTTTGCACTCTTCATAGGGTACCAACTCAATAACCTCCGACTGAAAACTCTCAGTCATTGGCGTGATCTGATTCGAATCGACGACGGTGTCTTGGGGAGAGTAAATCACGAGGGTTGGCGACGTGATTTGCTCAAGGGGTGCGGAACGGGCAAGTTCGACCAGGGCGAGCATCGTCACGATGGCTTCAACCTTATAGCGAGTGGTCCAGTATTTCCTGTGGAGGTCATTGTGGCCTTCCCACGAGCGGTAGGGACCAAGGAAGAGCTTCATCATTTGAAGCCCCCAAGGGCCAGATAGAATGCCTGCGCGGGGGTCGTTCAAACCAAAATTTGGGGAGATCATGATCAAGCCGTCGAGGTTGACATCCGCCTGGGCGGCGAGCCAAGTTCCCAAGGTTGCTCCCGTTGAAGTTCCGACAATGATGACTTTGTTCCCAAGGCGCTGACCAATTCTCAACGATTCATAGGCATCATTGAGCCAATCATTGAGGGTCGCCGAGCCCATTGTTTCACCGGTTCGCCCGTGGCCGACCAATCGGGCGTAATAAAGATTAGCGCCGAGATCTTTCGCGACGATATCGCAGAGCGGACGAGTTTCCTGGCGGCTCGCTGAGAAGCCATGGAGATAAACAAGGGCATATTCAGTCCGCTGTTTTTTTTCAGGATCGGCCCAGACAATGGTCTTCTCGGACCCAACCACAATATCCGGGATTGGTTTCTCCCGGTCTTGAAGGTATTTATCGAGATCCTTGGGAAGTGTGACTTCCTGAATAGTCAAGTCGACCTCAGGACGAGGCCCAAGGACATAAACAAGGGCGAGCAAGGCGAGGAGAGCAGCCGTGGCATAAATCATTTTTTGGAGTCGCTTCACAGTCCTAACCCATTGGGACTTTGCCCGAGGTCCCATCAACTTTTAACTGTTCAGAGATATGACTCAAAACTGGGTCTCCCTCCATGCGACTCAGCAGTCGATATCGACTCATTCCTGCTTCAAAGATCGCCTGCAACAACTCGGGGCGTCGTCGCTGATACGTTGACGATTCAACCATGCCGATCACGACATTGTAAATCACCGCGATCGCGAGGGTCAGGGCCAGATAAAACCAGAGGCTTCGAACCCCGTCAAAGCTGACCTGAAAAAGTTGATCCAGCCACTCTAAATGGACACTCAGTGAAAAGAAGGAGACCGCCACCATGACCATCCAAAAGTACGGGTAACGACGGCGCGAAAGATCTTCATTAATGCTCAACAGGCATCCATAAAGCTCCTCGTGAGTATGTTTCAACTCAAACGGCTCATTTTCGTGGAAGGGCACGACTTCGACAGAGTAATTCTGACATCGAACAAGAAAGCCTTCACCTTCCTCTAACGACCCTTCCAACAGGGTAGACACTTCGTCAGCGCGATCTCGATCTCCAGGAAAGACCATGAATGTATCCTCTTTCAATTGATCGTCTTCGATCAATCAGGGCTCCAGTTTCTGCAGACTAACACAAAGCTCCCCTGACTTCATGAGCGAGGACACGATCTGACACGCTTGAGACATAAAACAGACTAGAGATTCTTCCGAATGAATCGGGTCATCAATTCCCGGAGATGCCTTGATTGACCGGGCCTAGAAATACCATGACGGTTTCTCGGATAGACCATCATCTCAAAGTGCTTTCCGGCTTTTTGTAAAGCTTCAGCGAGCTGGAGAGTATTGGAGAGATGAACGTTGTCATCGATCGAGCCATGAATCAACAATAGACTGCCAGATAGCTTCCCCGCCGCTTTCACGACCGAGCTGCTCCGATATCCCTCGGCATTGTCTTGAGGAAGACCCATATAACGCTCGGTATAAATCGCGTCGTAATTGCGCCAATCGGTCACCGGCGCACCGGCGATGCCCATCTTGAACATTTTCGAGTGTGTTAGGGCATAGCTCGTCATGTATCCCCCGTAACTCCAACCCCATATCCCGATGCGCTTCATATCGACAAAGCCCTTTTTGCCAAGGAAATTCAGCCCATCCTCAATATCGGCCAATTCCTTCGACCCCATATCGCGATAGATCGGCCAGGTGTTCTTAATACCGGTTGGGTTCGCGCTGCGATTGTCACAAACCCAAACACAGTAACCCTCCTGAGCCAACATTTGATGCCAGAGCGTGCGGCTGCCACCCCAGCGATTCCACACGCTTGGCGCCCCGGGACCACTGTAGACATAACAAAGCACTGGATACTTCTTCTTCGGATTGAAGTGCGGCGGTTTAATGAGCATCCCATTGAGTAAGGTCCCATCTTTCGTTGGAACCTTCATGAACTCGGGCTTGCTAATAGCGTAGGCATCGAGGACATTTTCGTAATTAGGCTCTAGCGACCGAACGAAGGCACCAGAGTTCTTGAAGAGGCTTTGGTGGGGAGGACGGTGCGCTGAACTTGAAGAAGCAATAAAGTGAGTTTTTGAAGAATTGAATTGCAGTGAGTGGCTCTCTCCCAGCTTCGTCAACCGCTTCAATTTCTGACCATTGATCAACACCCGATATCCATGAGATTCGATGGCGGAGTCTTTCGTTCCGCTGAAGTAAATCCACTGTTCCCTAAGGTCTAAGCCATGAACGCGCCGCACATTCCAAGGCCCTTTCGTTAAGGCTTTCAATTTTTTCTGACCCCGATTGTAGTAGTAAAGATGACGGTGACCCGAGCGATCACTCTGCCATAGAAAATCGCCATTCTTTAACCAGATCGGATCGCCGTGAATCTCGACCCACGCCTTACTCTTCTCCTCAATCAACGACCAAGACCGAGCCGATCTCGGATCGGCGGCCCGGAGGTCTAAATGATTTTGCAATCGATTGAGGATCTGATAAATCACTTGCTCCCCCCCAGGGCTCCAAGAGACTTTGCCAATGAGGCGTTCGAGCCCGCGAGCTTTAGGCGTTTCAATCCACTTCGTTGCTCCCCCGGCTGCTTTGACAACTCCCAAGCTAACCCTCGGCAAAGGATCTCCAGCCTTGGGATAAGAGGTCACCTCTAAGCGTCCGCGAACTGGAATGTGATCGGTGACGGTGTAATCCTTCACAGGGCTTTCATCGAGCCGTAGAAACGCAATATGGGTCGACTTTGGACTCCACCAATAGGCCTTAAAGCGTCCGCGGCCATAGAGTTCTTCTTGATAAACCCAGTCGAGTTGACCATGAAGCAGTTTTCCATGTCCCTTCGTCGTCAGGGCCCATTCTTTTCCATTTTCGACTGATAAAACATAAAGATTGAAATTACGAATGAAGGCAATCAATCGCCCGTCCGGACTAAAACTGGAATATTGTTCCTTCGCCGCGCTGTGCGTCAGACGGCGAGCCTTCGTTTCAGCGCTGCTTTTGCGCCGCGCTCTGAGAATTGACTGAGCCTCATCATTTGAGAAGCCGGGAATATGAAGGAAAGCCGCTAAGTTCGGTCCTGTCCGCTGATAGCCCTTTCTAGCCCCTGTTCCTGCTTCAACAGCCACAGTTTGGCCCGCGACATTCTGACTGTATTCATTCGCCGAAACCCAGCGAGATCGACCAAATTGCCCCCAGAAATTGACCCTCCTCGGACCATAAATTTGGTCGAGGTTTAATTGACGTTTTCCGCGCACACGACTGACTCTACTGGCAGGTAACGACACTTCATGCATCAGCTTCCATACGGGGAAATCCTGACCCTTCGCAATACAATGATCAAAGAAATTCCAAGTCAGTAGTCCGTCGCTCGATTCGGCTTCTAGCAAGGTCACAATCAATTGTCCTAAGGGCTGGCCGGTCCGAACCAGATAACTGCCTTTTTTGACTGTTCGAGTCGTTGATCTCCAATCGATAGTCGCAGACATCAGCGTGTGATTTTGAAAGGGGCGGCCTCGCCGAAGAGAGCGAATGCGCGCGACTTCCACAGGCAGCTCCTGACCCGATTGCAGTCGCTCAACGCCCAGTTCCCCGAGCAATCCCGAAGCTCCCTGCAAC
>JARGOJ010001232.1 GCA_029210225.1 Planctomycetota bacterium | reverse complement strand
TTACAAGGTGTGGCCGACATCAAAATCAACGCCCAATAATGGCCCTCTAAGTGTCATCTATCATCCCCTGTTGAACATTGAAAAATCTCGACTTAGAAGCAAAAATTCTGAGATCGCTCTCACCCAAAAACTGCAACAAATTTTAGAGTGGCCATTAAGAGATGATGGAGGCGCATTCCGACCATCTCAGAAGCTAGGGAAAGCCCAAATGTCATTGAAGGGGACTTTCTCGAGTGCTAAGACTGAATTGGAATCTCCCGTTGCGATAGGGACAGAACAAAAATGAGCATCGTCAGTTGTCCAAACTGTGGGTCCCAATACAACATTGCCGGTTTGGTTGGTGTCAGCCAAATCCAATGTCAGAAGCCAGGCTGTGGCATCGTCATGGCCATCAGCACCCCTGCTTCTGCCCCCGCTGGCGGCCTTGGATTTGAACTCCAACCTCCCAGCGCTCCTCCCCCTCCTCCAAAACCAAAGCCGCAAGCCGCGCCTAAAACCCAAGCGAAGAAAAAAGCTCCCGTCGCTCCCAGCCTAAGCGGCGATTTTGACCTCGACCTCAAAGAATGGGTGACTTGTAACAACTGCGGCGAGGAGTACTACCCCGAGCGCCTGCCTAGACCCGACGCAGAAGGCGTGATCCGCTGCCGCAAATGTAAGCGTGAAATGGATCCGGACGGCGGCCCCTCAAGGCCCACTCCCCCCTCAAAGGGCAAAGCCACCAAAGGTCGCTCCCCATCCTCATCCGGGGCCCAACGCGGCGGGCAAGCGAAGAAAGGTGGACCGAGAAAGCTTGTCATCAGCGACGCCCTGAAGAATCAAGTCTTCGCCGCCCTCAAAGCAGGCAAAGCCAAAGAAGCCTTCCAGATCATTGTCGACTTCACCGATGGTCGCCTTGAAGATGCAAAGAAGGTCTTCAACTACCTCCAAAAAGATGCCAAGAAGCGAGGTATCAGCGCCGCGGCCCCCGCTCCAAAACGGGCTCCACCCCCCGCGCCGAAACCCATTCCTGCCAAACCCATTCCCGCCCCAGCACCCGCTCCACCCATGCCCGCTCCGCTGCCTGGAATGGCGGCACCAGGAGGCGCCATTCCTCCGCTTGGTGCTCCACCGGCTCCAGTTCCGGTTCCAGTGCCCGCCCCTGTGCCGGCGCCGGTTCCCGTCCCCGCTCCCGTAAGCGCCGATCAGGATCCCCCTGAGCAAGGCTTCCTTCAACGAGTCGCTATCTCCGGCCGCGTGGCTCAGTTAGAGCTCTTCAACCTCCATAAGAAATATGCTCAGGCGAGAGAATTAGCCCGCCTCGTGACAAGCCGAGATCCTCAAAATGTCCGAGCCTATGTCGGCTTCGGCGAGGCTCTCATGGGCCTTGGTCAAGAGCAAGAAGCTTTTCAGGCTTTTCAAAAAGCCGCGATGCTTGATCAGAAAGACACCCTTGCCGTTCGTAGTTACGCCAAAGCCCTGACTCGAAAGGGTGAAATCCAGGAAGCGATCCGCTTGTATTGCACCATCGCTGGAATCGGCTTTGGTGAAATTCAAGATGCCGTCGCCCTCGCCGAGCTTTGCAAGAAGATCGGTGATATGGACACCGCTGACCGCATCATGAAAGATGCTCTCGGTCGTGCGCCCCACAGCCTTGAACCCCAACGAGAACTTGCCCTCCAAGCCATCAATAACAATGACCTCTCCGGCGCAACAACCGCCTTACAGAACCTCTTCAGAGAAGAAGAAGCCCCCTTCGCCTCAAGCATTGCCGTCGCTGAAAAGATGCAGGAGCGCTGCATCAATCATCCTGATGCCTGCTGTATCGCCGCTCGTGTCTTTGCCCGAGCTGGTCGCGTCGTCGAAGGCTTGCGCTTGCTCCTCCCTCATAGAAGCAATGTGAATCACGCCGGCATTCAAAGCGAGCTTGGCATGATCTACCTCAGGGAGGGCTCAGACAGCCTAGCTCAAAAACACCTTGAGCTAAGCCATCAGGCCCTCCCCAGTGATATTCGAACCGCTCAATCTCTCGGAGAACTCTGCTTAAAGCTTGGAAACACGAAGCAAGCCGTAGACATCTTGCGCTCTGCCGTGTCCTCCAACCCCAACCAAGCCTCCCTGCTGCTCCTCCTCGCAACGTCTTATAAGAAACAAGGAGATACAGCTCAGGCGACAGAGGTCTTAAGCCGTGCTCGGAAACTGAACGCCGATGACGAAGAGATCTCTCGCCAGATTGAAGCGATGCATCGGAAGACCCTCGAAGATCGCATCCGCAGCCTTCGTCAGCAACTCACCGAAGCCCCCGGAGAGGCTGGAACTCACTTAGACCTTGCCATCGCCCTCATGGAGAAGGGTGAGGCCTCCGAGGCATTCAAGTGCTTGATGCCCGCTTGCCGCGATCCTTACCTTGTACCTCG
>JARGOJ010000120.1:5244-13520 GCA_029210225.1 Planctomycetota bacterium | reverse complement strand
TCTGTCTTTTTTTCAAAGTTCTCTTCTCAGATTAAATCACTGTAGAACCCGCTTGATATCTATATATGGAACGAGACTTTACAAGGGTAAATTGGATCTTGAATAGGCGTGATAGACGGGACGCATTCATTTTTGGAGAGACGCCATGGACATTGTCGGATATATCGAAATGATCCAACGATTCTGTTTACGCTCAACAAGATCATCCACGTTGAAGCTTCTTCATAATTCGACCGTAGATCTTCAGCAATACGATGCTTAAGTAAACGAGAATTGACGAGGATAATCCGAAGCCGATGAATATGCCGACTAAAACACCGAAGTCCCCAGAGAATGCAGCGATCGCAAACATAATTAACCCAAAGAGCAGAACAGTTATGGTGATAGGGACAAGGACGATCAGGATTAATGTCAGGAAAATCAAACCAAGAATATTGAGTATGCGAGACTCAGTAGAGAGGGGATATCGACCCGACTCCGTTCGCTGTGTTCCAGCGCGCCTTGCTCTCCGTGGACGTCTGTTCCGGCGAGGTTGGCTTGTTAGATCATCGGAGGAATGAGTCTTGTTTTGACAACCCATAGTTGTGCACGATTGCAGCTCATCGTGGCACTCTTTGTGAAGTGAGGTCTCGCAAGCATCGCAGACCCAAGTCTCTTCGTTGAACAGACCATCAAAACAATAGCCACAACGCTCCTTGTCGCTTTCTTTCTTCGCTATAGAGATAGTGATGTTAGAGTTCATGAATTCTCACGGCTGGCCTATCGAACCGAAGGCATTATACGCGATCGATGTCAGATGGTTTAGTGTCGGTGATTCCAGAGAATAATCTGCGCTTTGTACTATTCTGGCCGGAAAAACCTCGTCAGGCCTTCCAGCAAGCTACTGGAGAAATTTTCCAAGGTCCGCCAAAACATTTTCCAAAACTTCCATAACAAGATGCCAGATATCAAGACGAACACCGTCATTCCAACGATCTCGCCAAAATGAAGGGAGCCAGTCTTGGAGTTAAAGGACTCGCTGATCAAGATCGCGAGGGTCACGGAACATACGACGAAAACGGCGAAAAATGTGAGTAGCAACACGCTTAGAGTCGCCAGACCGAAAAAACGTAAAAGGAAATTTCCCTGCGGCCTGGTGGTGACACGGACCCCTGTATTTGAAGCCGACCGGATCTTGTTTTCGCAACCCATCGTGGCACAAGATTGAAGCTCTCCGTGGCACTCTTTGTGAAGTGAGGTCTCGCAAGCATCGCAGACCCAAGTCTCCTCGTCGATTAGATTGTCAAAACAGTAGCCACAACGAGCTTTGTTGTTGTCGACATTTCCGACGCTGATGTTGACTTCAGAATTCATAAGCTCAATAGTCTAGATTTGAATTGGAAATTCAATGATTGTCGCCGTCAACTTGACTCTCCGAATTTGAAGTCAATTCGGTCTCTTCCTCGTTGTTTGGAGCCGAGTCGGGGCCAGTGTTGTTTCGTGCCCTGCGCCAATTTGCAAAGATTGACTTTGACCTTCGGTGAGCCTTCAGCGCTTCATGATAAGTGACCCAAGACAAAAGCACGCTGATTGCCGAGGCCAAAACTCCGACAAGCAAGAACTTAAATGAGTTTTCTTCATGCTCCGAGGAGATAGTCTCGAAGATCGATGAACCGAGGAAGTAAAGCGCCAAAATAGTCAAGAGAGCAGAAAAAACGAGGCCGACGAGAAATCGCAGACTTAGGTAGGTGAATTGTAAGGGTCGGATGTAATTAAGAGTCCGATTGTTCAAGAAGCCGGCGTTCGTCTCTTGGGAATGCGACTCAATGCGAATCTGAACTCTACCGGATTCACTTGGTCTCGTTGGGGCGCCTTGAGTAGACGTCGGGCCAGTTCCAGTGAGCAGGGCGGACCGCTGTCTATAAAATCGCAAGGCCTGCCCAAAGCTTCGCCATGAGCGAAGGAGAAAGCTCTTGCTCAATCCACCTAAGAACGCGAGCCCAGCCATGATTGCGAGTCCCCAATAAAAGCCTTGTATATCGTAGGAGAGGAGCCTGGTAAAGGCCAGCTCTGCGGCCAGGCTCAGGGTGAATAATGTGAGTCCGAGCCCAAGGAAAGCGCAGAGAGCCCCCATCAGCAGGCGCTCTACGATCTGAAAGAAAGACTCGACACGGCCTTCCGCTAGCGCGACTTCAACAACTGGAGCCTGAGGCCTTTCGGAGGGTCCCTTGTTTTTGCAGCCGAGGGAAAGACAAGTCTGAGTGTCGTCATAGCATTCGACATGTTGCAAACCACCGCAAAGCTTGCAAGTCCACGGTTCTTCGACGAACAATGATTCATGGCAATAGCCACAGCGAGCGCTGTCGTTGTCAATTTTCGAGACTGTAATATTGACTCTAGAGTTCATTCATTCTCATAACTGCCCAAAATTTATCCCCATTTTAATCCACAATAAGTTGCGACATTTTATCAGTTTAGAAGCCATCTTGCGGGACTCCAACCCAGAGCTTCTCTACAATGAATTCGAGTCGGCCATTCACAAACGCCAGATTCGAACGATCTCCTTGAGATCTCTTATAGACGCTATGAATCCTCTAAGTGCTTTGATTCCAACGACTCCTCCCACCCCAATCAACGTCATTGTTTGTGGAATCAACCACTCCAAACTGTCTGCAGGGATGTGCCCGAATTGGCTGAACAACTCTATGAACGGAATAGTAAGGCCCAGCAGGAGGAAGGCCATGGTAGATAAAATTAAAACAGCACAAATTGAAGCAGTGAGGCAGCGGTAAAAAAATCGTCCCTTACTCGCCCACAGACCGACCTGGCGAATTGTGACTGTGTTCTCAGTCGCCAGCGACGGAGACACTGCCTTTCGCTGTTGGGGGCATCCGAGCGTGATACAGGACGCAAACTCGTCATGGCACAACTTGTGAATGGGCGTTTGGCAATCCGGGCAAACCCAAAGGTCCTCGTCAGACATTTCATCAAGGCAGAGGCCACATCGCGTCGCGGGTTCCTGAACGGCCGCGTCTTCAAAACGAAGTTTATTCATAGAGTCACTCATGAAGATTGTCTCGTGCCATGAAAGAGAAATTCATCGGTATCAACGCCCCTCCCAATAAACCGCTCCTAAAAAGTAGTATTGACCGAGCCTGACGTTCTCCTGAAAAATTAAACTTCGCCAACGCGCAAGGACCGAGCCAAGGATAATGACGGTCGCCAGAAGGGGGAGTGAGAGAAGCCAGCTCATCCCGTCTCGTGATATGAAGGTGTTTGTTGTTAAGTCCCAGAAGCCACGAAAGAGTGCGATCACCGCTATAAATGTGAGCGAAATGATCAAGGGATAGAGAACGGCCAACAACGCTCCATCAAATACGAGAATCCCTGCCAAACGGAGTTTCTCGTGGGCCCTCCCCCGAGCGCGACGCTCATGACGACCATCTTCAGATCGAACAAGAATCACCTCTTCGCAGCCCAAAGTGGGACAGCAGCTCAGCTCATCATGACAAGCATAGTGGAGCTGGCTCTCGCAACCCGAACATCGCCAAAATTCACCCTCAAGGCGAACAAAGCAATATCCGCACCGAGCACGATCACCGCGACGCTCACCGAAGGTAATGTTTAACTCTGCCATAAGAGCAGTCTACTCTGTGCCAACCATTTCGCCATAGGAGAAGTCTTTTCAACGGCTTATGAGTTCTGGAGCAACTTAGAGATTGCATCCTGTCTTCCGAGGACTTACCTTCTAGGCCGCATTTTCCCAAGAAAGGTATCCCTACATATGGCGAACGCGGCAATTGGTCGATCGGTCCCGAGAAAAGAAGGCCGATCCAAAGTGACCGGCGAAATACAGTATATAGATGACCTGTCCTTCCCTGAGGCCATCTACGGAACCGTCATTCGCAGCCCCGTGGCCAGGGGAAAAATTCTCGGCGTCCATTTCGAGGGAGACTTTCCCTGGGACGAATTCATAAAGGTGACCGCCGAGGACATCCCTGGGGAAAACCGACAAGCCCTCATCCTCAATGATCAACCCTGCCTCGCCGTTGACAGAATCAACCACCGGGAAGAACCCGTTCTTCTCATCGCCCATCCCAACAAACACCTTCTCATCGAAGCTCGTAAGCATGTCCGAATTGAGGTTGAGGAAGAGACTCCGATATACACTATCGAGGACTCCGACGCGAAAAAAGAGGTCATTTGGGGGGAAGACAATATCCTCAAAAAATATCGAGTCGAGAAAGGCAACGTCGACGACGTTTGGGCCTCCGCCCACAAAGTGATTGAAGGCGAATATCGCACGGGAGCCCAGGAACAGCTCTATATCGAACCTCAAGGTATGGTCGCGAAGGCGAGTCCTGAAGACGGCGTGACTGTCTGGGGATCCTTGCAGTGTCCATACTATATCCAAGGCTCTCTCGAAGTGCTCTTCGGCATCCCCGCCGATCAGTGCCGCGTTGTCTACGCTGCAACGGGGGGCGGCTTCGGCGGAAAAGAAGAGTATCCCACCGTGATCGCTGGTCACACCGCGTTGCTGGCCTGGAAGTCGGGCAAGACCGTCAAGATGATCTACGACCGCGCCGAAGATATGGCCGTCACAACCAAGCGTCATCCTTCTCTAACCCGCCATAAAACTGCCATTGACAAAGACGGCAAGCTCCTCGCCATGGACGTCGAGTTCTTATTGGATGGCGGCGCATACGCGACGCTGACCTCCGTGGTGCTCTCCCGGGGAACCATCCACGCTGTCGGGCCATACCTATGCCCCAATGTCCGAGTCAACGCTAGAGCCCTCGCCACAAACTTGCCACCTCATGGCGCGTTCCGAGGATTCGGCGCGCCCCAGTCTTGCTTCGCCATTGAGCGACATATGAATAAGGTTGCCAGGGCCGCGGGTTTGACCCCAGAAGAGTTCCGGAATCGGAACTTCCTGAACAAAGGGCAAAGGACCGCGACTGGACAGCTCATCGAAGAAAACGTCGATATGCAGGGCCTTTTGACGACGGCCCTGGAGAAGTCGGATTATCACGCCAAGAAAGCCCGCTTCGCCAAAGAAAACGTCGGGCAGCGAATCAAAAAGGGAATAGGCTTTGCAACCTTCTTTCATGGCGCTGGATTTACCGGCTCTGGAGAGAAGCACCTCGCCTCAACATTGGGAATGGAAGCGGATCGTAACGGTCGAATTCGCGTCCTTGCAGCGAGCACGGAGATTGGACAGGGGGCGAACACCGTCTTTAGTCAGGTCGCCGCCGACACATTGAAAATCTCTTACGATGCCATTGACATTGAAAAGCCTGACACTGAAAAGGTGCCCAATAGCGGACCGACTGTGGCGTCTCGGACCAGCATGATTGTTGGGAATCTAGTCGCCGTTGCGGCGAAGCAATTGCTCGCAAAGTTAAGAGAAGCTCAGCTACTCGGTGACGAATACACTCCAGATCAATTCAACAGCGCCTGTGATCAATACATTGAAAAGCATGGTGAATTGAAAGTCATCAGTGAATACTCTCAGCCTCCTGGAATTAATTGGGATGAAGAGAACTATCAGGGTGATGCCTATGGCACCTATGCCTGGGCCGCATATGTCGCAGAGGTTGAAGTGGACACTTTGACCTATGTGACGGAGGTGAAAGACTTCGTCGCTGTTCAAGAGATCGGCAAGGTGCTACACCCCATTATGGCGGCTGGCCAAATTGAAGGTGGCGTGGCGCAAGGAGTGGGCTTCGCTGTTTATGAAAAGGTTGTGTGGCGCGATGGCGTCATGATTAACAATCAAATGACGAATTACATTATGCCGACGGCTTCGGACGTTCCTGAGATAAGAGTTTTCTTTGAAGAAGAACCTTACGCTTATGGCGCGGCAGGAGCCAAGGGGATTGGCGAATTGCCATTAGATGGGTCTGCTCCAGCAGTGATTAACGCTGTGGAAGACGCTATGAAGATCGACATTGATTTTATTCCTATGCTGCCTGAAGACCTCTTTGAATTGATTGAGTCGGCTGCAAACAATGGTCAAGGGGAGGAGTGAAGGTGGTTTCTGTAGCGAAAGTCAATTTCGATTGCACAATCAATGGTGAGAAGAAGACGATCAGCGCCTATCCAATGGCGCGCTTGCTCGATGTCATTCGCGAAGACTGCGAGCTGACGGGCACGAAAGAGGGCTGCGGCGAGGGCGAATGCGGCGCTTGTACAATTATGATTGATGGTGAATTGGTCAATAGTTGTCTTGTTCCTGCTCTTCAAGCCGATGGCGCTGAAATTAAGACTATTGAAGGCGTCGCGACGGGGGAGCAATTGCATGTCGTGCAAGAATCTTTCGTCGTCAATAACGGCGCCCAGTGTGGTATCTGCACCCCTGGAATGATTATGGCGGCCCTCAAGCTGCTCGAAGAGCACCCCGACCCGAGCCCCGATGATATTCGGCACGGCCTGGCGGGTAACCTCTGCCGATGCACGGGTTACATGAAGATCTTTGAGTCCGTTCTGGCCGCGTGTCAGTCCATGAAACAAGAGGTTTGAGGCGAATAATCTATGAGATCAGATGTCACTCAATATGAAATGGTCGCGCCAAAGAGCCTGGACGAGGTCCTCGCGAACTTAAGTTCGGAGCCTGGAAAGTGGACGCTCTTTGCCGGGGGAACAGACCTCATGGTTTTAATGGAGTCTGGGAAACTCGCGCCTAAGAACTTCCTAAGTCTTTGGGGGGTGAAAGAGCTGAAGGGGATTTCCTACACCGACGACTCGATGACCTTCGGAGCGCTGACCACCTATGGAGAACTTCAGCGCCATAGCAAGGTTCGAGAATACTTCCCGATGTTGATTCAAGCCGCCAAAGAGACTGGTGGCCTCGCCATTCAAAATCGCGGGACCCTTGGGGGCAACATCGCCAATGCATCTCCTGCCGCAGACTCGCCTCCTGGACTCTTGGTTTACGATGCGGAGCTGGAGCTGACGTCCGTCGATGGATCTCGCTGGGTTCCCTACGACGGATTTCACACCGGCTATAAGCAAATGAAGCTTGGTGAGGCCGAGTTGATCACGAAGATTCGCGTCCCTCGGCCAGACCCGAAGGGGGTCCACTACTTCAAGAAGGTTGGAACTCGTAGAGCTCAGGCGATTTCAAAGATCGTTCTGGCCGGGTTTGGGCTTATGAATGAGGGGGCAGTGAAGACGGTTCGCATTGCTGTTGGAAGCGTCGCGGCCATCACTCTTCGTTGTCATAAGACCGAAGCCTTCCTGACTGGAAAGTCGCTGAATGATTCGGTTATCGCTGAAGCATCGGAGATCTTCGGCGGGGAAATCACACCGATTGATGATGTCCGGTCGACCGGTCGTTATCGCCGCCAAGTCGGCAAAAATCTGTTAAAAGATTTCCTGGAATCCCTATAAAGCAGGAAAATTTCCGCGCTTTTGCTGGAGAATTCGGCAAAATCTAATTCCCTGGGAGCATTCTTATAGAATGGGCCCCACGATAAATTGACGCGAGTCTCACCACAAATCAAAGAGCTTCATCGTTGTCACGCGATGGACCACGCTAAGAGCAGGAGTTTTCCGCATGAATGAGATTGAGTTTACGCTCAACAACCAGACAAAGAGCGTTTGCGCTAGAGATGATGAGTCTCTGCTGGAAACTTTGCGGGAGCGTTGCGACATCATTTCCACGAAAGATGGATGTCAGCCTCAGGGTCAGTGTGGTTGTTGCTTAGCGATCATCGATGGTCAGGCGAAAGTGACCTGCGCGATGCCAGCCTCGAAGATCGCTGGAAAAGATGTTCTGACCTTGGAAGGTCTCAGTGAAGAAGAGCGTGACCTGACGGCTCGGGCTTTTGTGGCCGCTGCAGGACTTCAGTGTGGATACTGCATTCCGGGTATTGCCCTCAGGGCCAAGCACATCCTCGATAACAATCCTAAGCCTAGCCGGGACGATATCTCCAAAGCCCTTGATGTTCACCTCTGTCGTTGCACCGGTTACATCAAGATTGTTGATGCTATTGAGCTTATGGGCGAAGTTCGCCGAGGCGAGCGCGAGCTTCCTGAGCTCTGCACCGACGGGAAAGTCGGAGCGTCCCTCGCTCGCTATCGTGGCCTCGCCCTGGCCATGGGTGATCGGCCGTATGTTGCGGATATGCGAGTTCCCAATATGCTCCACGGGGCGATTCTCCAATCTCCCCATCCTCGGGCCAAGGTCGTCAAAATCGACACTTCGAAAGCCGAGGCCTATCCAGGTGTCACCGCGGTTGCAACCGCGAAGGACGTCCCTGGAGAGCGTTACTACGGACTGATTTATAAAGACT
>JARGOJ010000120.1:0-5234 GCA_029210225.1 Planctomycetota bacterium | reverse complement strand
CGAAGAAGTCCGCTGTGTCGGCGATGTCCTCGCCGCAGTCGCTGCGGTCGACGAATACACGGCCCGTCAGGCGACCAAGCTCATCGAGGTTGAATACGAGGTCTTAGAGCCGATTTTGACCCCGGAAGATTCCGTCAAAGATGGCGCTTATCAGGTGAATCGGGTCAAGCCGAACATCCTCTCTGTGACGAAGTTTGACAGAGGAGATGTGGAGAAGGCGCTTGCTGAGGCGGCCCATGTGGTGACCTCGCGCTTTACCACTCAGCGCATTGAACACCTCTATCTTGAGCCGGAAGCGGCCCTCGCCATGCCTCGGGAAGACGGCAAGCTGCAGCTCTTCACCCAAGGCCAGGGGATCTTCGATGACCGTCGTCAGGTGGCGGCGTTCTTGGATGTTGAAGAAGAAGAGATCTTTGTTGAGCTTGTCCCCAATGGCGGCGCCTTTGGGGGAAAAGAAGACATGAGCATCCAGGCTCACACCTCTTTGCTCGCCCATATGACCGGGAAGCCTGTCCGCTTGATCCTCGATCGCGAGCAGTCGATTCGGATGCACCCGAAGCGTCACCCCATTTCTATGGATTACACGGTTGCCTGTGATAAAGATGGATACATCACGGCGGTTCGCGCCGTCATGCTCGGCGACACCGGAGCCTATGCATCCGTCGGGGGCAAAGTGCTTGAGCGAGCTGGGGGCCACGCTGTAGGTCCATACAGAGTCGCGAACGTCGATGTGACGGCCACGGCTGCTTACACGAACAATCCTCCCTGCGGAGCCATGCGAGGCTTCGGAGCGAACCAGGCGAACTTTGGCATGGAGGGCTGCGTGGATCAGCTCGCCGAGAAAGTTGGCTTAGACGGCTGGGAGATTCGCTGGAGAAACGCCGTCGATGTCGGAGACATGTTCACGACGGGGCAGATCTTCGAGAAGTCCGTGGGTCTCAAGAAGACGCTTCAGGCTGTGAAAGATAAGTATTACGAATATCGCAATCGCGGCCAGGCCATTGGTATTTCTTGCGGAATCAAGAACACGGGAATCGGCAACGGCGCGGTCGAGTGGGGTAAGGCCCGTCTCGTCCTGGAAGACGACGGCACAATCACTATTTACAATGGCTACACCGAGATGGGTCAGGGGCTTTTGACCGTCTTGATCCAGTTTGCTGTCGAAGTGACTGGGTTGCCGGCGCACTTATTCTGCCCGAAGGTCGACTCGACCTATGCCCTGGGTTGTGGACAAACCACAGGAAGCCGGGCGACGCTCTTTGGTGGTCGTGCGGTGAAGAGCGCGGCGGAGAAGTTGAAGGCCGACCTCGATAAAGGTTTGACCGTTGAACAGCTTAAGGGAAATGTTTACGCCGCCGACGTGGTCATTGACGATACAACGCCTCCCGGTGCCAAGACCGACAAGATCAAGACTCACACGGCCTTTGGCTTCGCGACACAGGTTTGCATTCTCGACGAAGAAGGCAAGCTCGATCATTTCATTGCCGCTCACGATGTGGGGCGTGCGGTGAATCCTGATCTTTGCGCTGGCCAGATCGAGGGCTCGGTTCACATGGGGCTTGGCTTTGCGTTGACGGAAGATTTGCCAACCGTGAACGGGATGCCTGCGACCTTTAAGCTTCGGGAAATTGGAGTCCTGCGGGCTCGGGACATGCCGACGGTGGATGTCATCCTGGTCGAGGATCATGAGCCAGAGGGACCTTTTGGAGCGAAGGGAGTCGGAGAAATTGGACTGGTTCCCACCGCTGGAGCAGTCGCCGGAGCCCTTCATATGTTCGATGGTATTCGCCGCTTCGATCTACCGATGAAAGACTCACCGGCCGCTAAGGCTTGTAGCGTCGGTCGAATCCCCAAGAAGAAGCTTCAAGTTTGACCGTCGGGAGGCGTTACAATCCCCGCCTACCGTTCCACAGTCAACGGAGTCATGGGGGTTGTCAATGGTTCAGCTAGGCTTTGTCATCGATCACGGTCGGTGCATTGGTTGTCACGCCTGCACTGTCGCGTGCAAGTCTGAGAACGAGGTCCCGCTTGGGGATTTTCGTACTTGGGTGAAGTACACCGAAGAAGGCGAGTTCCCTTCGGTCAAAAGAAACTTCGCCGTTCTACGATGTAATCAGTGTTCGGAGCCGCCGTGCGTCGATATCTGTCCTGTCAACGCGCTTGAAAAGCGTGAGAAGGACGGCATTGTCGATATCGACTACTCTGTCTGTATCGGCTGCAAGGGCTGTATGCAAGCCTGTCCTTACGACGCCCTCTACATCAATGAAGACACGGGCACCGCTGAGAAGTGCCACTTCTGCGCTCACCGAACAGAGGTCGGGCTCGCCCCCGCCTGCGCGGTTGTTTGTCCCACCGAGGCGATTATCCCCGGGGACTTTGACGATCCGAACTCCGCTGTCTCAATATTGCGGGATGGAGGAGATCTCTCAGCGAGAAAGCCGGAGGCTGGAACAAAGCCCAACGTTCTTTATCGGGAAGTGGCTGAGGGGGGTATCAATCCCCTGACGACGAACCCCACCGGGGGCTATATCTGGGCCAATCAGGGCGCCCAACCTCAGTATGAGGCCGAAGCATTCCGCGCTCAAGAAGAACAAACGAAGAGCCGCACGACCTACGACGTGGAGCATCCTCCTATGTGGGGGAGCAAAGTGAGCGCCTATCTCTTCACCAAGTCCATCGCTGCCGGGGTTTTCCTCGCAGCCATACCGGCTATGGCGACCGCTGAGAACCCCTGGACTCTGTCTGGACCTGCGGCGTGGGTCGCGCCCCTCGCCGGATTGCTGTTCCTCCTCGTTACGACCGCCCTACTTATTCTCGATCTTAAGAGACCCGAGCGCTTTTACCTGATCCTGACTCGGCCCAATTGGAAGTCGTGGTTGGCGAAGGGCTCGATTGTGCTCATGGCCTATGGCGGCCTTATCACAGCTTGGTTTGCTATTGGTGTCTTTGGCTTGGAGTTAAACTCCAATGTCGCCATGGGTTTGACTATAGCCACGGGCATTGCAGCGGCGTTGACGGCCTGTTACACCGCTTGGCTCTTCGCTCAGGCGAAGGGGCGAGTACTTTGGATGCGTCGTTCGATGACCATTCACCTGATCGTCCAAGCCTTCGTCGCTGGAAGCGCATTGCTTGTCTTATTGAATACATTTCTCGACCTTAATTCTACGACTTTGAGAATAGGGCTCTTCGCGTCCTTGATTCTCCACTTGGTTCTCTCTTTGACGGAAGACAAGTTTCCTCCTGAGGGCCGTGAAGAAGAGTTTGCGCGTGCGGTCGCTTTGGTGAAGCGTGGTCCCTTCGCAAGTCGTCACAGGCATCTGGGCATGATGCTCGGGGTCATGATTACATTTCTGCTTCTCATTATTCCAGGGGCGCCCTGGCTTTGGTCCTTAGCGGCGATTCCAGTGTTGTTTGGTCTCTTTGTTGAAGAAGATGTCCTTGTTCGCGCTGGCCAAGCGTTACCAATCAGTTAATCCGGGAGACTTTCAATGACTGAAAACAGCCAAGAAAAGACAATTCAAAATGTCCGTCAATCTCCCTGGGATTTAGCCGTAGGGCCTCCTATGGAGAAGTGGGACGATTGGGTCGAATTAGATAGTAAAGCCTGGCCCAAGCGCGTTGAGCATCACTATCAATGCATTCCCACCATTTGCTTTAACTGCGAATCCGGTTGCGGATTGCTCGCCTTCGTTGACAAGGAAGACGGCCAAATTCGCAAGTTTGAGGGCAATCCAGTCCACCCGGGAAGCCGCGGACGGACTTGCGCCAAAGGCCCGGCGACCCTGAATCAAATACAGGACCCGGATCGCATTCTTAAGCCGCTGAAACGGAGCGGCCCGAGAGGTTCTGGGCAGTTTGAAGAGTGTACTTGGGAAGAGGCCCTCAGCGACATTGGCGGGCGCATTCGTAAGGCCTTTGACGAAGAGCGTCACAATGAAGTAATGTATCACGTTGGACGCCCTGGTGACGATCACTTTGTGCCCCGGATGCTCAGCGCCTGGGGCATTGACGGCCATAACAGTCATACGAATGTGTGTAGCGCGTCGACGCGCCTTGGCTTTAGTTTATGGTGCGGCGCGGATAGGCCGTCTCCCGACTTTGAGCAGACTAAATTCATGCTCTTAATCTCAGCGCATTTAGAGACGGGTCACTATTTCAATCCTCATGCTCAAAGAATTATCGAGGCGAAAGAACAGCGCGGCGCGAAAATAGCTGTGATTGATACGCGCCTTTCAAATACAGCGACTCACGCCGATCACTGGGTCTCGACCTGGCCCGGGAGTGAGCCAGCCCTGCTCCTCGGTATCGCCCACAATTTATTGAAGTCGAATCGTATTGATCGCAAGTTTATGCGCCGTTGGTGTAACTGGGAAGACTATCTCAAAGCCAAAGATCCTGAGGGGGACGGCAGCTTTGATCGCTTCATTGAATTGCTCATCAAGCTCTACGAGAAATACACTCCCGAGTTTGTTTCCGAAGAGTGCAAGGTGCCCATGGGGATCATCGAGACTCTGTCCGATGAAATCGCGGCGGCCGGATCGCAGTTCTCAAGCCAGCTCTGGCGCAGCGCGGCCAGCGGTAATCTCGGCGGCTGGCAGGTCGCCCGCAGTCTGCTCTTCCTTCATGTGATCACTGGAAGCTTCGGCGTTCCCGGTGGATTGAATCCCAACTCCTGGGACAAGTTCGTTCCTAAGCCAAGCAAGATGCCCCCGAAGATCAAGCGCTGGAATGATTTGACCTGGCCTAAGGAATTCCCCCTGGCTCATTATGAAATGAGCTTCCTCCTGCCATTCTTACAGAATGACCAAAAGACTAAGCTCGACGTCTATTTCACTCGTGTCTATAACCCTGTTTGGACCAATCCCGGCGGCGCAAGCTGGATTGAAATGCTTGAGGACGAAGATCGGGTCGGTCTGCACATTGCCTTGACGCCTATTTGGTCTGAAACAGCCCAGTGGGCCGACTATGTCTTGCCTATGGGACTCGGGGCCGAGCGTCACGACATAATGAGCCAAGAGACTCACGCCGGCACTTGGATTGGCTTCCGCCAGCCTGTTCTTCGTGAATATGACCGCCTCGGTGGGAAGACCCCCGAGACAACCCTAGGAACAAATCCAGGAGAGGTTTGGGAAGAGGCGGAGTTCTGGATTGCCTTGACTCACAAGATTGATCCAGACGGCTCATTAGGCATTCGGAAATACTTCGAGTCCCCCAAGAATCCTGGCGAGCCTATT
>JARGOJ010001231.1 GCA_029210225.1 Planctomycetota bacterium | reverse complement strand
GAGCTTCGGCGCGTTGGCCTTATACGCTCGCCAGTTTTGACCGACGAAGACGAGGTCGGCGCTCTCGACATCCTTTAGATAGTCGCCGCCTGTGTAGACAGTCAATTCGGGCAAGGCCATCAACTTGTCGAAGGCGGCGCCCCGTTCATTCTTGTTCTGTGAGACGTGGGCTTTCTCGAAGCTCTCCTTGAGAGAGTCGGAGAAGTCGTGCCCGACAATTTTGACCGACGATCCTAAGCGACCCGAGAAGAGCTCAGCGAGCGCGGTTCCCTCTGTCCCCGTGATTCCAACGATGTGAATAGACCAGGGTTCTTTGGGGCCCTCGCTGTGTCCACGAAGAGCCGAAATGAGTTGTTGATAACGGGTAGTCTTCGTCAACGGACCTCTCCAATGCGGCGAGCGCCGCGAAATTGATAGTGTTCTAAGAACGTCTCGACCGACTCTAAAAAGATGCGTCCCCGAGATCGGCAGGCGTGAACCAGCTCGCCGTCACTGAGGACAATCGCGATATGAGGCCACTTCTTGTGGCGGGCGGTCGCGTAAATCAGGTCGCCGAGGGCCAGTTCGGACCGTAGAATTCTTCGTCCACAACGCCTCTGATCTCCGGAGTGACGCGGTAGCAAGATGTCAAAGTGGCGTTCAAAGAGGCGTTGACTCAAGGCCGAGCAATCAATGCCGGTCTCAAAGCTGCGCCCACCGAGGACATAGTTGATGTCTTTTGTCGCTAAGCAGCGCGCCGCGCAGTCCAACTCTAGGAGAGAGCGCCGGGTGACTTCCAGAGTCTCTTTTTGAATGGCTCGTCGGGCGTTGAAGAAGAGCGGCCGTGCATCGTCAGCCTCCATCTCTTCAAAGGACTCAGCAGAGAGCCAACCCATAGTGCGACAGGCCATCTGAACCAAAATACAGCCCTCTTGGGCTGTAAATGATAGTCGCCGAGCCGGGCGATCTTCAGGGATAAGAGTGGAAGCGAGCTTGCCGCCACAAGGCGACGCCAAGATAGGTGTCTCTGAGCGGACGCGTCCCCAAGCAACTGTTGTCGCTTCGTTCTCAGCGTCTTCTAAGACACCCATCTCAACATCAGCCCCCAACACCTCCTCGTATCGGTGTCGTTGGCCGCGTGTCACTAGGAACCCTTGGACCCCAGAATCAGCAAGGGTCAGCTCCGGTGCCACGCCATAGCGCCGTTTTTCGCGTTCTTGGAATGCGAGGAGGAGACTCTCAAGAGTCGATTCGCGAACGCGCCGTTTTTTGGATTTGGTGGAAGCAGTCGCCACGGCTGGATGTCCTTACTTTTCTTCTTCTTCAAAGACATCGATGGCGAAGGGGGCTTGGGACGTCACTTCTAGCTCAACGCCACATTCGTCGCAGTCGAGGATTTCTCCGACTGATAGATCCTGTTCGACCTGAACTTCAGAATCACAAATCACGCAATTGACACTCATTGGACCTCTCCTTTTTTGAATCTTGCAGCAGTGCCCATGCCGTTTGGACATCCGCTCTGATTCATGCATCGGTTAGAGCGGATCCCTAGCTTTACCTTGGAAGGAAAAAGCTTTGCAAATTCTGAATACCGAGCCGCCTTTGAGGCCGATTTTGCGCGTATTGGAGAGCTTTTCACAGAGATTCAAAGACACGGTCCGACAGCGGAGAACCGGTCAATCGGTGGACAGGGAGTCAGAACACCGAAGTATGGGGTCGATTTGCCCCAGAACATTCACAAAGTTCGGACACTAGCCTTTGAAGAAATTTTCTTAAGCTGCTTATGTCAATAAGCTTAACGACGCCTCTTAAGAGAGATCATTTCCCTGGCCCAAGCTTTGCTAAGGGTCCTTCGGTCCTATATCTCTGAGGATGGATAAATAACAATGTCAGTCATATTAGTTTTGGATAGCGATCCACGCTTTTGTCAGTTCATGGAATCTGATTTCAATTCAGCGCATTGTGTTTTTTCTAGCCAGACTTGGGACGAAGCTCTTGAGCTTCTGAACGATGTCCGCTTCGAATGCATTCTCTTCAATCCAGATTTTTCGAGAGGAGACATCAAAGAACAGCTCGCGCACATTCGAACATGTCAGCCTTACAGCCAGCTTATCCTGTTCTCGGAAAAGACGATTTATGAGTTAGACGCGTTGAACGAGACTTTTCAATGCGATGGGTCCATCGTCAAAACAAAGGACAAGACAAAGTTAAATGAGGGCTTGGAGCCCTTCCTCGCGGCGGCAGTGCCTCTTCCCAGCCAGCCTCAAACGGGGCCACTCAACACCATTTTAGAGCAAACCGAGAAGTTCTCTCGGACAGATTTAGATACGGCCCCCGACAATCCCGACGACACGCCAAGCCGAACCCGCCTAAAATTCAATGATTCCAGCCCATTCAATTCCATACTGTAGCGGA
>JARGOJ010001230.1 GCA_029210225.1 Planctomycetota bacterium | reverse complement strand
CCGCAGTCCCACTCCAGGTCCTTCCCCTGGAAGAAGAGAACGCTTGGCACCAGCGGGTGAACGCGGTCTCCGACGCCGCCCGCGCCACCTACCTCGATAAAGTGGTCCTCGCCCGCGCCGTTGAGTTTCACCCCGGAGAACAAAGCTTCGACCGCAATCAAACCCTCCTCAAACTCCGCGCCCAACACCCCAACAGCGTGACCTTCGCGATCTCCCGCGGCGGCAGCTGCTTCCTCGGCTCAACCCCCGAAACTCTCATCCACCTGAATAAGGGTGTTTTCGAGACCCACGCCCTCGCCGGAACAATCAAGCGCTCTGACGACCCCAAAGAAGATGAGAAGGCTGGCCAAGCCCTCCTCCAAAGCAGCAAGGATCGCCAAGAACAAAACATCGTCACCAAAGCCCTCATTAAGGCGCTTCAACCCTTGTCACGAGAGCTTCAAGTCGCTGAACCTCCCAAGCTTCGCCATCTCCCCAATGTCCTCCACCTCGAAACCAAGCTCTCAGGGCAGCTCGTCTCCGATGAGCTGTTCCAGAGCAGCCACGTCTTCACATTGCTCTCTCACATGCACCCAACCCCCGCTGTCGGTGGGCACCCCTTCGGCCGCGCTCGACAATGGCTCGAAGACCGCGAAGCCCTCCAACGGGGCTGGTACGCTGGGCCCATAGGCTGGATTGACGGCCAGGGCAACGGCACCTTCGCCGTCGCGATCCGCTCGGCCTTACTCTCTGACGACCGGGTCCTCGCTTACGCCGGCGCAGGCATCGTCGCCGATTCCAAGCCAGGCCTCGAATGGCAAGAGACCGCCGTCAAATTTGAAACCATTCGCTCAGCCCTCATTCTCAAGGAAAAAACTCCCAGCCACGCACAATCAAGTGAGCCAAAGCCACTATGAAGTCAGTCCCGCAACTCAACCTCGAAATGGCGCAAATACTCGCTCAGGGCCTCGCCGCTCAGGGCGCACGCCACGCCGTGATGTCCCCGGGCTCCCGAAATACACCCTTGGTCCTCGCCTTCTCCCAGCATCCCAATATCACCCTCCACACCATCCTTGATGAACGCTCCGCTGGGTTCTTCGCCCTCGGACTCGCCCGAGTCACAGGACAAATCACAACGCTGTTTTGCACCTCGGGAAGCGCTGGCGCCCACTACCTCCCCGCCTTCATCGAAGCCAAGGCCTCGTCCATTCCCCTCCTGGCCATCACCGCGGACCGCCCCCCAGACTCCCAATACTCCGGGGATTGGCAGACCATTGATCAGCAAAAGCTCTTTGGAACCCATGCCCGACACTTTGAAGATCTCGGGATCCCCTCCCCTAAGAACAATCGCCGAGCCCCCCAGGTGATTGCCCGAGCCGTCGACCGCGCCCTCCACCCTCGGGGCCCGGTCCATCTCAACGCCCCCTTCGAAAAGCCTCTTTGGGACGGCCTCGAAAATCCTAGCGAGCCTCTCCAAACTCGGGTCACACCTATTCTCAGAGCGAACGCAAGTCTTGGCGAAGACCTGATCAACAGTCTGCTCCCTCGACTCATGAAGCACCCTCAGGGCGTCATCAGCGTCGGTCATGGTGTTCCTCAAAACAGCGAATTCCGAGCAGCCATCACCGAGCTGGCCCGTATCCTCTCCTGGCCCATCCTCGCCGAGGGCGCCTCTGGGCTGCGCTTTGGTCCCCACGATCGCAGCCAGATACTAAGCAGCTACGACTCGTTCATGCGGAGCGAGAGCTTCCAATTCAAGGCCAAGACAGTCTTGCGCTTCGGCCAAACTCCGTGTTCCAAGCCCCTCATGGCCTGGCACAACCGCCTCGCCGCCGACGCGCTCATCCTCGTCGACCCTGAAGCCCGGTGGCACGACCCCGAGCACCGCGCCTCGACTGTCGTGGCTTGCGATCCGACAGCGCTATGCCTCGCTTTGAATTCAGCCCTGGAAGCGCAGAGCGACCGTCGCTGGCTAAATCAATGGACTGAGCTCGAAAAAGCGTGTCAGAGTCAACTCCGCGAAGCCCTCTCCGACAATGACGTCCCCCTCTGGGAAGGCCCTATTGCCTCGCAGATTTGCGAAAGGCTGCCTGAGAACTCGCTCTTACACGTCGCCAACAGCATGCCCATCCGCGACGTCGATAGCTTCGCTGAAGGCCGAGACCAAGCCTTACAGGTCTTTGTAAATAGAGGAGCCAATGGAATCGACGGGACGATCGCGACGGCGCTCGGTGAAGCGACAGCCTGGGATGACGGCGCTAAGGTCTTAGTCATTGGAGACCTCGCTTTCCTCCATGACATCGGCAGCCTCATGACGGCGAAGACCCTGGGAACGTCTCTGACTATCGTCGTCATTAATAATAGCGGCGGAGGAATCTTCGGCTTTCTACCCATCGCCAAGCATTCGAGCTGCTTTGAAG
>JARGOJ010001229.1 GCA_029210225.1 Planctomycetota bacterium | reverse complement strand
TATCTCTGCGTCAAGGTCGATTGGCCCCCCTTAAAGAAGAAGTTGAAGAACGCCAAAAGAGAGCTCATCGTCCAGGGGCTCCCTCCACTTCGCATTTCATTTAAGACCGACCGTCCCTTTGTCCCGCTAAAGTTCACGTCTGAATTTGACTTCTTTGCTAATGTCAAATTCGTCACCTTCACCCAAAAACCAATTGATTGGTTGAAGAGCGCAGTGTTCCTTAAACAACTTGGTGTTTATCAGCTCTATGATCTTGACCCATGGAGCACTCAAAATTCTGCGGTGAGTCCTTCGAAGTTCAAAGACGCGCTTAAGGCGAGTTACCAAGAGATCATTAAGGAAAAGCGCCTCTCAGAATCAAAACACTGGTATTACAACGTTATTTTTTCTGACGACCTCAACAACTTCCTAGACAACCCTATTTCGAATTGGAAGTCCGATTTTTACTTAGAGCTCAATGACGACCCCCATCGCCTAAAAGTTCGGCAACTCCTCAAAAAGGCCGTTCGACACATCTCAGTAGGGCCGAGGACCCTCGACAAAAATGCGGTGGCGGCCCTTCGCAAAATGGGTAAAAAAGCTGTTCCAGGAATCCTACAAGCGTTGGCGAGGATTCGAAACCACTCCGTCCACACACTGGGCCTCAGCCTGGTCAAAGACTATCCCGATAAAATCACAGCTCCATTTTTGGAAGCCGAGCTGAACTCCATTAGTGAAACGCATAGTTACAAGGAAGGAACCAGATACCTTGTCCTCGGAGAAATGCTGATCGACAGAAAGGACAAGCGAGGCATCGAAATCTTGATACGGCACGGGATCGACGGGTGGAAAGACTCCGACCGGTTCTTTGGCTCCCCCAACCGATTGGAGTATAGGAAACGAATCTGGGCACTATTAGAAAAGGCCACTGGAAAGAGCTTTGGAAAGCCAAAGAAACTCCGTAAATATGCTCAGACTGACCCCGATGATCCTTGGACCGATTGGTACTGGGAGAACGAAGACGAGCTTCAATGGGATAAGGACAAAAAGCTCTTTGTCGTTAAGAAGTAGTCGACCACTCTTATTCCACACCAAACGAGCTGCAATGCGCAAAGACGAAGCGGTTGCAGCTCTTTTCATTTCGACCGTCCTTTACCCCGACGATTCAGAACATTGGTTACAATCCTACTGCAAATAATATCCAAAGAACCTTGTGCAATGTGTCGGCATAAAACTGCTGCAAGTTGGAAAGTAAAAAAGGGCCTGACCTATGAAACGAAGATCTCTCATCGGTGGCCTCGCGGCTCTGTTGCTCGGCGCAGGGGGACTGTTGATACCTGCGAGCGCTTGTATTCATGGTCCCCAAGGATTCAAAGGCAAGCTGAGCGCAGACGCCTATCGCGCCATCCTCTTTCACTCTGGTCAGAGGGAAGAGCTGATACTCTTCACTAATCTAGAGTTTGAAAGTACCAATCGGCCCAAAAAGCTCGCCTGGATTCTCGCGCTGCCCTCCATTCCAGACGGCTACAGCACAAACATACAAAGCAGCCTCTTTAATGATGCCGCCTCTCTTATGCCCCCAAGAAGGATGCCGAGAACTTTGAGGGAACGTTCGAAGAGCCCAGGCAAAAACTTGAACGTCACTGTCATAAAAGTTGGTCCATATCAGATTCATCAGGTCTCAGCGTCAGGGCAAAACGCCGTAAAACCGCTGAATGGCTGGTTCAAAAAGAATGGATTCGCGACAAAAAAAGAAAGTGAAATGCAATTCTTCATTGATGGGAAATACACATTTCTCTGTCTGCAAGTCGACTGGAAATCAGTGGACAAAAAGAACGCAAAGAAGGGAACAAAAGTTGAAGCCCTCCCTCCCCTACGTATTTCATTTAAGACAGATCGCCCCTTTGTCCCGCTGAAGTTTTCATCACACCAAGGTGGCTTTGACCTTCGCCTATTGACGTTCACCAAGACGCCTATTGATTGGCTAAAGAGTCTGCCAGTCCTTCAACAGATCGGTTTTTCCAAGCTCTCTAAGCTCGACCAGCGGGAAGCTCAGAATCTCGCATTGAGCCCCGCAAAGTTTAAAAATACCCTCCGAGCAACCTATCAAGACATCATCAAAGAGACGCGACTCCCAGACTCGAAAGAATGGTATTTCAATGCAATCTCCGCCGATTCAATCAATTCCTCCAAGGGCATCCCGATAACAAAGTGGAAATCGGACTTCTACTTAGACCTCAACGACGACCCTCACCGCCTAGAGGTGAGAAGGCTTCTCTACACCGTCATCAAGTACAGCAGGCGGGGAGGCAAGCCCGACAAAAAAGCCCTCGCAGCTCTCGAGAAGCTTGGAGAAAAGGCGGTCCCCGGGATCATGCAATCCCTCGCACGGGAATCATTTCAGGATCTCCAGGCACTGG
>JARGOJ010001228.1 GCA_029210225.1 Planctomycetota bacterium | reverse complement strand
GGAACCAATGGGCGATCTCGTAAATGTAATTCTTATCCTTTTTGAAATACTCCGCGCCCGTCCGTCCGCCAATCATCTTTGACGGGTTAATGTTGTAATTCCAATCAATAGAGAACTTCACTTTTTGCCCGGGCTTCAAGGCCTTCGGCAAATCAATGCGCATCATCGTCTTGACAATTGTGTGTTTCAGGCCCTTGCCCCGCGTATCTTTTACAGCGGTAATCTTTACTCCGCCGTCAAAGCTCTCCCGCGCCAACATCCGACGGATAGAACGAAAGGGGACCCGACCAAAACCTGGCGCCTGAGACACCTTGACAGCATCGGAATCGGGGGCAAAAATATTGTTGTCAATCTGGACCCATAGATATCTGAGAGTATCCGGAGAGTTGTTGTTGTAGGTGATGCTCTCTTTACCAATAAGACGCTGCTTCTCATCGTCGAGGGTCACGTCAATGTCGTAATCGGCCCTTTGCTGCCAATACTTATGACCGGGGGCACCGGAGGCCGTGCGATAAATGTTAGGCGTCGGAAGAATCTCTTCAAGCTGACGGAACTTATCTTCCTGATCAAATTTACCGAAGGGATTGTCTTTCGAGAAAACACTATAAGTCGCTCCAAAGACCAGCATGCACACTGTCACAGCCAGCGCTTTTGAATGTTTCACAGCCATATCCTATTTACTCCTTAGCCCACAGATTTCGTGACATTGGCCAAAAGGTATACCACAAATTTGCCCCCCCTGAGACGAAAGATGACAGAGACTCACCGCCACCCCGTCTAAACCCTGGAATCCCAAATTAGAATGAATGCAATTCTCGATGAGACCTCACACCCGGAAACCGAAGAAGAGAGCGGTCGAGAAAGCACTCACGACAACGATCCAATCCAGCTTCGGCTGGCTACGGGGCTTCCCGATACCCGGACGAGCGTGGCAAGTCGCGCCGAAACTCTCAAGAGCCGACAAAGCTCCAAAAAAACTAAGCCGAGAGCTGCTTCGCGCCTGCCAATATGCCCTCCGCTCCATCCCTCGGCGTTTCCCAATAGCGCTAACACGGCGCTACCAATCGATCGATCATTGGCAATCGCCTATTCTTTGTCGCCTCTCATTGATCCATGATGCCATTCACGAAAACATAGCCTTGCCCCATTGGTCAAAGCTCCCATTCCCAAGGGCTGTGATTGCCAAAGCCAATCGTGTCGCGCTCCTGAATCCCCTTTTTGACAGGCTGATTCACGCCTTCATTTGGACCTACTGGAATCAGCACGAAACAATCCTCGCAGCCTTGTCTTTCCTCACGGAGTATCAACAGTCACTCATAGAAATTTCAAAGTACCGACCCAAAGAGCTGGAAATAACGGTCCTAAAACTCTTCCAAATCCACCAGAAGTCACCCAACAAAATCGCTCCCATATTCACCACGCTGGCTCAGGCCGACTTCTGGACTCTCGCAACAAGCGTCAATTCAATCATTGACACAATGAGCAGTCATCTCTCAGCCCTCCATTCGTCCTCCCTCTTTTTTAGCGGCAAGCCCGGACTTATCAACAGATCAATGATTCGAAAAGCAATGAAAGGCTCTCCAGAGCTAGGACAAGCCATCATCGATCAGCTCCTTCTCACTCATCGGCGACCCTTAGTTGATCAGCGGTCCTATCTTATCCTGTGTGGGTCCTTGCTCCCAAAGCCAAGCGTGCTCGCCGAATGGTCGCTATGGTGGGACCAACTGAAAAGACTCCAGAACGCGCTTCCCCAGCCAAAGAACCACGATAGGATCCCAATTCAATTTTGCGTGAAACAACGTCGAACCTTCGAAGAGACATTGACTGCGCTCAGCCGCTCTACCCCCACACCCTATTATCCCGACCGACAATTAGTACGAATCCGGACGGTCTTCCCCATTTGGCAGGGAGAAACAGCCGAAAAAATGTCAAGAATCATCCCCTGGCTCGAAGAGAAAGAAGTCAGAGAGTTTTTACGGAACTGGAACTCCGAGATCAATAGACCCTGCCATAACGCCACTTTTATTTTTAGGGAACTGGCGCAGTTTTTTAAGGATCGCTCCGGCGTTGAGAAATGGAAACTATGGACAAGCACCTCTCCTTGCTGGCTTTCAATGGAGCTTTGGGATCTCCACTATGACGACGATCGCGACCTCAGTCAACGGGAAGTCCAACGCCTACTCGCTATCATCAAGCTCTGTTTGAATCGGGATTTGGCGAATCCCAGTTTTCGTCCGGTAAAGCAATTCCACAAATCTTGGTTTTTCTTCCAGAGCCTTGTTCATTTGGACCTCTCCGTTGATCAACTGGGTGTTTTTGCATCGGAGCTGGCCCCAGAAAAACGGATTTCTTACACAAAGACGAAGATCCAATTTTATTGGGCGCTCAGTCAAAACAATCTGTC
>JARGOJ010001227.1 GCA_029210225.1 Planctomycetota bacterium | reverse complement strand
ATTTCAAAAGACGATAGATGGGACTCATCTCCGATGAGGTCAAGATCATTGCAACGGACACAGCTTTGTAGAGTGCCAATTCGCGATTGATCTGGATTGAGGAAATGCGACTTGTATGATTGCATTCCCGAGCACGTGAAGAGCGTGCTCTTGTCTTTGGGACGGATGTCTCTGTGAATCGAGAGGGAGATATCGAAGCGATCAAAGTGCTTCTTAACAAGATTCAACAGGCGTTTCGCGGTGTCATAGGTCAACCTCCGTAGGAGTTTAGATGTGAATGAACTTAGAACTATCCTCCCATACGCGAAGCTCGATGAGTTCTGTCAAAGGCAAAGCCCCAGAGCATGAAATTCTTTGTCTGGCCACCATGAATGACGCGCCTGCTTCGTGTCGGTTTATAGGATAAAATAACGTCACTCTGGGCCCAAGTTTTAGAAGACATCGTCTGACAAGCAGGGCCGACTCGGAAAGGAGGAAAATTGCAGATAAAGCTCAGCGCAGCCAAGCAGGACCAGCAACGCTGTCCCTATTGTCATGGCGATATTCTTCCCACAGAAGAGACAACCGGCTGCGTAAAGTGCTCCGCGTGGTTTCACGAGGAGTGTTGGGGGGAGTATGGAGGATGCACAAATTGCCCTCCGGTTTTGGCGAGTGGCGCCCCTGCCCCCGCCGCTCCGATTTTAAGAGGCCGTCTCGTCAATCGTCGTCGCCCCGAACGTCTTGAAAACAGTAACATTGTGGCCATCGGAACTCCTCTGGCGCTTATTCAAAAGCGACAAAAGCGTGAGGCCGCCACCTACGCTCGGAAGAAAGCTTTCCTCCCATCCTTAATCCTCTTCGTCATCGCCTTTCTCATCAGCCTTCCTTTTATGCCCCAAGGAAGCCCGCAAGGCTTTCTTTACATCTTCATTTCAATAACATTCATCTCTCTGATTCTCTGTGGATTACTCTAGGCGGGCCACAGGGAGAGTCGTTTAAAAGAATATCGACGGGACATCCTGGAACGTCGCCGGCAAGGAGAGCGACGCTCATCTGAGCAAAATTGAGAATCTAAAAAAGTCCTGGAAGCATTACATTCTGCGGCTTTCATTAATAGTCGAATCCTCCTTTTCGCGAACGACGCTGATTCCTGTCGGTGGCACCGAGTAGTCTATCCTCGGTCAATTGTCGAAGGCGAATGATTCTTGAAGCTCTGGTGGTGGACGGGTAGCCTCGGGCTACTCATTCTCATAATCACAATCACAGTCTATGTTCAGTCACTGGTACGAAAGTGGCGGCTTTACTTCCGCTTCGGACGGGCTAGAAGACTCGAACGTGCGGCGGTACGCCATCTCAAAAAGAATGGCTTTGATGTCTTGGAAGGTCAGGTTGAGCGCGCTGCGGTCGTCTGGGTGAACGGTGAAGCTCACGACTATCACGTTCGCGTTGATTACATTGTGACTAACTGTGACGGGCAAGTCTTCGTCGCAGAGGTCAAATCGGGGAAGCAGGCGCCCTCCCCGACTCATGCCGCGACGCGCCGACAGCTTCTCGAATATCAGATTGTCTACAAAGATACCGACGGCGTCTTATTGGTGGATATGACCAAGCGGGACATCCACGTCATTCACTTCGATGTTCCCAACACTGAAGAACGAGATCCCGCTTAATCACCGTGGGATCTCCCGGACAAGCCTTGCTCCAACATAGGGAAAGCGTTGATTTCCCGAGTGTGAGAAGCGGTAGGCCACCTGAACATAGCGGTCATAATTGAACCAACAAGCGCCCCGCAAAGGATAACGAATGCTGTCCGCCTCGAAAGGGTTTAGGCACCACTCCCAGACGTTGCCGAGCACGTCCACTAATCCGAAGGCGTTGCCCCGCCGCGCATGACGAATCACCGACTGAGGGCGCTCGCAGTTGTCTCGGTACCAGCAGTATGCCTCGTCCAATTCCTGCCCCCAGTAACGCGAGTTTTGACTCCCGGCCCGGGCGGCAAACTCCCACTCCTCTTCTGTCGGCAACCTCAAGCCAGCCCCAGCCTTATCAATCCACGCTGAGACGTCATCCCAGGACACCGAATCAATGGGGGCTTGCTTCTCATGGAACTGGCGAGCATCCTCTCCGCCGATTTTGTCCCACTCCCCCTGGCGGATTGGGTATCGCCCCACGAGAATGGGTGAAACCAACGCTTCGTAGGCGGGGAGTGAGCGGAAATCGGCTCCATCCTCCCCCATAGTCTCCCTGCCCCCAGGAATCAATTGCAATTCCATCCTAGATTTGCGGTGCCGAAAGGTCGCGATGCGATGACTGATCCCAGCACATTCGTAGCGCCGCGTTCGGAAGAACTTAAAGCCTGCTCCAAGGCGCCGGCCCACTTCTTCGATCGCTTGATCTTGATGATGCTCCGAGCTTTGCTGCCAAAC
>JARGOJ010001226.1 GCA_029210225.1 Planctomycetota bacterium | reverse complement strand
ACCCAGGCCGGGGGCAGATCCAATTGAGTGTGAGCCCATCCGCGACCTTCGAACCAGTTCCCATGGGCACCCCGAGCCCCACACAATCAACGGTCGTCGCGAACCCCTTGAGCAATCTGAACTCGAACGGCAGCGACAGCTCGGCGATCACGGTCACCGTCCGAGATAGCGCAGGCAACACACTCTCCAATCAATCCGTCAACCTAAGCTCTGGAGCAGGAACCAACTTCGCGGCTGCGACGGGAACAACGAACGCTCAGGGAGTCTTCGCCACGACCCTGACCTCAACCCAACCTGGCTCCCGCACGGTGCGGGCGATCATTGACCAGGCTGGAAACAATGTTCTGAGCGCCTCACAGCCTGTCATTGTCTTCAGCGCTCCCCCAGGCACCCCCGACCCAAGTCAGTCAGCTTTTACGGCCTCTCCGATTACGGGAATCACCGCGGATGGCGTCGACGTTTCCAACCTCCAAGTCACCGTTCGAGATCCTAGCGGCGCGACCCTGGCCAACCAAACTGTTCAGCTCAGCGTCGTCGGAACCAGCACAACCCTCACTCCTGCCTCAGGAACAACCAACGCCCAAGGGATCTTCACCGCGACCCTCAGCACCATTGATCCTGGAGTGAAGACCGTGACGGCGACCATCAACCCAGGCGCCAGTCAAGTCACCGTTGATAACTCGCCAACGATTTCCTTCTCGCCACGATTGATCCCCAACAAGTTTCAGTCAGAGGTCGTCGTCACACCAAACATGGGAGTCTTCGCGAACGGCAAACAAACCGCGACCATCGATGTGACCGTGCGGGATGTCAATCGGAATGTTCTCCCCGGTCGCGAAGTCATGATCATGGCCACCGGAACGAACAACACCATCGCTCAAATGATGGGAGTCACAAACGGAGCGGGGGTCTTCTCGACGACGATTAGCACAACTGACGCCGGGACGAAGAACCTCACCGCGAACATTGACCCCAACGGAACGCCTCTGGAAATTGACACCAAGCCCGACGTGACCTTCGATGTCGTTCCTCCAGGTCCTGATGCAGCCCTTTCCACCGTCGTCGCGAACCCAACGATGGGCCTGACAGCGAACGGCACGGCCACCTCAACAATCACCGTCACTGTTGTCGACGCGGCCAATTGCCCCCTCGTCAACCAAATGGTGACCTTGTCTTCGTCGGGAACAAACAACACTTTTACACCCGCTACGGGAATGACAAACGCCATGGGCGTCTTTACCGCCACCCTATCGACAACGACTGCGGAGGCTAAGGTCATCACCGCGACCATCAACCCCACAACTCCGGTCGTTCTAACAGCCATGCCGACGGTCACATTCACCCCCTGATTGGGGCCCGAATCACCAGAGCAAATAAAAAGAAAGACAGGTCCCCCTTTTGAGAGGCCTGTCTTTCTTTTTGTTAAGAGGGGGACGAGTGCTTAGAGGTCGTCGTCGTCTTTGCTTGGCGGTTTTCTCATGCCAACGACGAGGGACGAAAATTCTACGACCTTCCAGAGGCCGCGATTGTTCTTTCTGAGACGGCAGGGTCGAGGCGAATCGGCGCCGCTGCAATAGACGAAAACTTTGATGTCGCCGTTTGACAGCTTGCTATATTTGTTTCTCATAAACTTGAACTTAAAGGGAGCTTTGGCTGCGTAGCCCTTCTTCGGAGAAGTGCCATCGAGGTAAGACTTCGAGAAGACTTTCTTGCCATCAATGCGCTTAATAAGGAACATCGCCGAGTTGCCCGGTGCGTAACCTTTGTAGCCGCCTTTTCCCTTCTTCAACTGACCTTTATCGAGGGCAATGGTGAAGAAGGGCTCACCAACATCCTTATCTTTTTCCCACGCCATCATGGCGAGGACAAACATGGCCGCTCCGCCTTCTGGCGTTGTCGCCGTGCTATCGCGCAGCTTGACAAATTCTTCATTGGTCTTCGGCATCGCCTTAATGGTAATGCTGTCTTTGCCTTGGGCGAGGGCAGGGGTCGTCAAAGCAAAGAGCAAGACGGTTGCCAAAAGTATTCTCATCAGGGGCTCCTGTCATCAAAGCGAGAGAAAGATTCAAGCAGAGGATCTATCTTATGTCATCTTTCCATGGAAGAGTATTCAAGGTCCTCTCATCTTTTCCTATCACTAACGCTCATAGACCCTTGTTTCTCTCCCCACAAAAGGCAAAGAGAGGATCGAATCTCGACATTCTTTGAATCCCGTCACAAATCGGTTAGGATATGGCTGGAGTGTAAGCTATGTCCTGTAAATACCTTTTGCTGCTTTTATCCGGCTTTTGTGTCGTGAGCCTTGTCGCTTGTACACAGGGCCCTGAAGCAAAGAAGCAGGAGAGCAACAACGCCGTTGTTCTCCCGAGCAACGTCAGCCTAAAAGCGGAAGCTAAGTCAGTTCGC
>JARGOJ010001225.1:1033-2408 GCA_029210225.1 Planctomycetota bacterium | reverse complement strand
CAGGTCATCGACCAGTCGCTGAACATGACCCTGTCGCGGACGTTGCTGACATCCCTCGGGGCACGCTCTATCGCTTGTTAAAGAAGCATGACATCCTCGCCAAGAACTACCGAATTTAAGTCGGCGCTCGCCTTAAGACAAGGCAGAACGCACTTGATTCTTCCCCGCCAATTTCGCTTCGTACATCGCTTCATCGGCCTTCTTTAGCAACGCCTCGGCGGTCAATGCATTGAATGGGCAATTCGCCACTCCAATGGACACGGTTCTCTGATAAATCTCTTCTCCCTTATCCTCAATGGCCGTACAAAGTCGTTCGCTGAGGTGCAACGCGGTCTCTAGCCCGGTGTGGGGAAGCAGGACGACAAACTCTTCGCCACCGAAACGACCGACAGTATCGAGGTCTCGGCTCTCTGTGAGGAGAGTCTTTGCGATCACTTGGAGAACTCTGTCTCCTTCAAGGTGACCATACTGATCGTTGACCTCTTTAAAGTTATCCGCGTCGATCATCAGCACCGAGAGCTGCGTTGAATAACGCTCATAGCGGACGATTTCAGTCTGGAGCTTTGATGTAAAAGCGGAGCGATCAAAGAGGTTCGTCAGGGCGTCGCGGATCGCAAATTCGGCGGTCGCTTCCAATTGACGATAGGGCATAATGACTGGTTCTTTCAGACGGTCACTCGTCGCCTCCAGCCAGTCAAGAGTGGCTAGTATAACGCTCACTGGGCGATTCAATTGTTCGCAGAGGAATTTTCGGTGAGTCACAATGTGGCTCCATAGCTTCTTCGCGTCGTCTCGCGGGAAATACTGATTCGTCAGAGTGAAGAGCAATTCGGAGTAGAAGCGATCGCCGTATTGATTTTTGAGGTTATTGAGTCGCCTGGTCTGGCAAGGCGTGTGCTCTTCGACGTACATCATTTCGGCGATCTCTGGGGTCAGACGACGTTCTTCGAGGACTTTCAGGAGCCGCGTTTCGACTCGCTCCCGGCGCGATCCTCTCTTAGAGATTGGCATAGATTGAACCATATCGATATCCTCCGGGTCTGTTTCGTCGCTTCAATTTTACGCGGCTTTGATTCGTTAGTGCCGCGCTGTTCTCTACTTTTGAAAACGATGGCCAGTAGTCAGTAAGTTTAGAATTATTAATTGGAATCGGCGAAGATTGTCTTAGCGACAGGGGCTTGTCGCGGCGTGGAAGACTGGCGAATCTCGAAGGCCCGAGCAATGATCGAGAGCGCTCGCTGACTCTCCACGATGCGCCCCTCAACAAAGACCTCAGAGGACGTCGTGAGCCTTTTGACAACTCTCTTCAAGAGGCTTTTATGGTCGGGCATCCAAAAGACTCGGACATTCATGCTCGGCTCTGATGCTTCGGGGG
>JARGOJ010001225.1:0-945 GCA_029210225.1 Planctomycetota bacterium | reverse complement strand
GACATCTCACAACTTAGGAAGGCTTCTCCATCTGTGTGAGTTCCTAGCTGCGTAAACGATTGAATACGACCGAGGAAAGACACTTGAATCCCGTCGACGTTTTCTCTAAAGAACTCCATATCTCGCCCTCACCTCCGTGACGCAGATTGGAGGCTTGACTCGACCGGCTCCCGCGCCGATTCATGACCTTTGTCCGGGCGCTTCCGAATCAGATCCAAGAAGACGCGAAACATAATAGGTGTTTGCGCAGCGTCCCCGTGATTCCGGTTTTTGAGCACGTGAGCGGTGTGAATCAGCCGCTCCCTTCGCAAGAACGGTGACAATCTAGGCGCTGATTTATAGGGTTTGGGAGGCATGTTTACTCCTTATTCTTATATGTCAACTCGGCCTCTGAAAAGTTCTCAAAGGCCGAGTTCGGGGCAAGGTTTATACTGAGCCGAGGGCTTCCTCAAGATCGACGGTCGGCGTCATTTTTGTGTCTTTCGTGCTCTTTGGAATTTTCTTTTCAGCGGACTTTTCAAGGTCTGGAGATGGGAGAGGAGCGAGCTTCCATGCGAATTGAGGATCGGGGATAAAGGACAGCCCTGTTCCTTCACCCACGCCGAGCGCGATTTGGTTGGGTTTGTCGGTTGGGGTGATTTGTTCGGCGCGACACGAAAGCTCGCGATAGCTGTGAACAAGCCATCCGCCAGGGACTTGAGCGCGGCGAATGATATTCATAAACGACTCTGAGTGGCTGTTGTATTGAAGTTGCTCAATAATTTCCCAGTTGAGATAGGTAAAATTGTTTGTGTGCGCAGTCATATTGGTTCCTTACAATAGTTTAAGAGTTCATTGTTTCCTTGAATTCACAACCTTGAGTGGCGGTCGTCAATTGTATGCACCACTACTAAGCAAGCTTCGTGCCAAGAGACGTTTCCCAGCATTCAAATACAAAAAGAGACA
>JARGOJ010000119.1 GCA_029210225.1 Planctomycetota bacterium | reverse complement strand
GTGGTCTGGCAACAAAAGACCGAAAAAGCTCAGCGCAATATGTCTCAACTCAACGAAAAACTGACGGCGGCGCGGCAAGCGAAGTCCGAGCATCACCAAAGCGCTTTGGACACCCAAAAATTTCTCACTCGGCAACGGGGTCGTGAGACGCAGCTTGAGGGCGAGCTCGCTACAGCCAACTCCGAGTTAAAACAACTTCGCGAACGCTCTGAAAAGGTTCAACGACGCTTTCTCGTCGAACTCAGCCGGCTCCGCAAGCACTACGAAGACAAGCTCGCCGATCAGGCTTCTCAAGCCCTCGATTCCTTGCGAAAGGCAGTCAACGTCGCGCAGCAACGGTTCGATCGGGCGGATTCGGCGCGCAAAAAGGCCGAAAGCCACCTCGAAAAAGTTCGGGCTGATGTTCCCAACTCCGCGGATCCCGAGGCCCTGCTCATATCCGATGAAGAGCCTCTACCCGAAGCGGATCTCGTCAATCAGCTGCTCGCTGAAATCGATCATAATCACGGCCTCATGGCTCCGCTCTCTCCCCGAGTGAGTGAAGAGAATCAACGCCTCAAAGGCACCATTGAAGACCTGAGGGAGCGCCTCTCAAGAGCTGAAAATCAGTTTGTCGAAGCCAACCAAAAAGCCGAAGACGAACGCAGTGACCTTCAAGAAACCCTGTCAGAACAGCGAAAGAAAAACGAAGACCTGGCCAACGCGATCGATGACTGGAAGAAGAGCAAGAAACAAAAGGAGCGTATGGAGTTTCACAGAGACTCTGTGTCGTTGATTCCGACCGTTTCAAAGAGCCGGCACCAAGCCGACCATATGATCTACAACCAAGAAACACTCCTCATGCTTTGCCGCAAGTTAGAGCAAGAATGGATGCCTGAAGGCTTCAAGGGCGATGAATCCTCCGATCAATCGGCTGTCTCAACTATTAAATCAGGAACGATCTCCGCTCAGGTTTGCAAACAGCTAGAATCTCTCGAAGAGCGTTTGGGCTCTATGCTTGAACGTTCTGAAACGGACAGCACTCGTGGAGCCTTAGAAGAGCTTCGCGGTCTATTGGGACAGGAACGTCAACGCCTTGACCAGCTTCATCAAGGCCGACAATCGCTGATTGAAAAGGTTGAGAATGGCACCAAAGACCTCGCGGTTCTCATCAAACTCGCAGAACTCGTGTTGGCGGACCGACGCATCCATTCGGAGATGGTCCGGGTCACCGTCGCTGTGGATGCGATCGATTTTGCGTTGCGCACAAGCTGATGGATAGACCTCACTGAGATGAGTCAATTGACCACCATACCCTTTGAACTCCTCGCTGTTCTCGAAGATGGAAGGGAAATTCGTCACCGGATTTCTGAGGGGAAGCTCGTCATTGGGCGCCAACCTCAAGCCGGCCTCTCCCTCGACGATGAATATCTCTCTCGAAAACACTGTGTGCTCATCGCCAAGAAGAACGCGATCTCCCTCAAGGATCTGGGGTCATTCAATGGCACCTATGTGAATGGCCGGAAGATCCATGAAGAGTGCCGAATCCTCGTGGGTGATGTCCTAAAGATTGGTCGCAGTCGTCTTTGGATCAAGGGCACCGACGAATCAAAGACCGGCCTTCAAGTCTACGCTCCTGATCTAGCACCTCATCAAGGTGTTCAGCCGATCAGTACTGACAAACAACCCGCGCTCAGTCCTCGATATCAGAAGGTCGAGAAGCTGAAGGAGCAGTCGGCGGAGATATTGCGGGAGAGGGCAAAGAAGCGCCGGTCCTCCACGGAGCTTAAGAACTCAAGAAACAACGAGACCTTCAACCTGCCTCCGTCGGTCAGCGGCACCATGCGTTATGTCCGGCCCTCCAAGAATCGTGATGAAAACAGCGAAAACCCAACCCCTATCCCCGATCCAAATTTCACAGCCAGCACGGCAAGCGCTGTCATGCGATCAGGGGTCAGTTCAAGCGTTGAAGATCAGGAACGACGGGGCTTGCGCGTGATCGCTCAGTTGGCTAGGGTGCTTCACTCTGTCGACGATATGGCCGACTTTTACAGCTTCACCCTGGGGCGAATCTTAGAGGTTGTTCCCGCCGAGCGCGGTCTGCTGATGCGCCTGGATAGAAAGCGTCGTGGACTTTATGTCGAGTCTGTGAAGAGCGCCATACCAGGCCGTGACGATCGCGACGCACGACGCATGGGAATCAGCCACACCATCGCCAAGCGCGTTATTCGAGACCGCGTCTCGGTCCTCGTGACCGACGCCACGATTGACGATCGCTTTCGTGATGCGTCATCGATTCAAGAGCTACAAGTGCGCTCGATTCTTTGCACGCCAATCTGGTATCAAGACAAGGTCTCAGGCCTGATATACCTCGACCATATGATGCACACATACGCGTTCACGGAATCTGACCGTGAGTTCTTGGTGGCCGCGGCCAACTTGGTGGCGCTGACGCTTCAGTCGCGTTCATAGAGCCTTAAAGCTTAGTTAGCCTTCTTTTCAGAATCATCTTTGGCTTTTTCGGGCTCGTCCTTCGACGTCTCTGTCTTTTCAGGCTCTTCTTTACTTCCGTCTTCACTCTTTTGCTCGCTTGTTGCAGCGTCGCTCGGGCCTTCGGTTGTGGGCTCTGGAGTGCCTAGGGTCATGAGGGCGCAGGGTAGGAATAACACTATGAAGGGCAGTGACAGCAACTGACCCATGGTCAACCACGCGGCGTTGTTCTCTGCGTAGTCTGATTGGTATTCCTTGAAGAACTCAAGAGAGAAGCGAAAGATGAAGTAAAGCACCATGAAGACGGAGATGCGGAAGCCGTCTTTGTGCTTGTCCGCTCGTTTATAGGTGAGCCAATACATCATGCCAAACATAAAGAAGCCCATGAGCATCTCGTATATCTGGGAAGGATGACGAGGAGTCAGTCCTAGCTCGGCGTGAGCTTCTGGATAGACTCGCCCCGCCTCGTAGAGGACCTTAAGAATGAAGAAGATACCGAGGGCGTAGTGAGTGGGAAAACCAAAGTTCTCCTCTTCGCTTTTGTTTTGAAATGTATGAATGGCGAGGGCTGCGCCGAAGCTGATCACCAATAAAACGAGCACTTCACCGATGGGGGTGGCTGGACTGTTGTAGAGCCAACCTTTGTTGAGGGCCGTCTCGAAATTTTCTGGGGCAAGATAGAAGCGGAAACCCCAAGGAGCCTCTGTGACCCGACCGATAATCTCGTGGTTGAAGAGGTTGCCGAGGCGGACATAGACGATGGTCGCCGTGACACCCAGGGCCGTAATATCAAGCATTTGGCGTATGTTCAGGCCTGGAGTATAGATGGGAGGGCCAAAAAGAAAGACAAAGAACTTGGAGACGGGTTCCGGGAGCTTGGTGCCACACCACTTGCTGGCGTAGTAGACCCACCCTTTGACCCAGATGATGGCTCCGATGATCGCGCCGAGGTAAGCGCCATGACTGGCGAGCCCACCCTCCCATATCTTTAAAATGCGGAGGGGGTTCGATAGATAGGTCTCAGGGTCGTAGAAGAGACAGTGAACAAGGCGCGAGCCGATGATGACGCCGAAGACGACATGAATGGTGAGGCTTGTCGCATCGTCAGGATCTCTCTTGGCTCGTTTGAACAAGGGTTCCATGAGTTTGATCGCGGTGAGTATGGCGGCCAAGAAGCAGATCCCGTACCAGCGGATCTCTACCGGACCATACTTGAAAGCAATGGTGTTAACTTCCCAATCAATAAAGGCCCATTCCATGACTGGGGGCTCCTCACTCGTTCCACGAATTTAGGGGTCGATGTATAGCGGGCAGGATTATAGGTCAATGCGCGCCAAGGGTAAGAGTTGGCTTTGGATATTCAGAAGCTCGTTTGGCGATCAAGGATCGATGTCTTCTTTTTTGATGTCTTGCCAACGCTTGAATATTTCCTCAAGGGCGTCCTGGCGTATCCGTCCAGGCGCTTGCTCTGCGGCAGATGTGTTGATATTGCTGCTGAACTTGCTGAGGGGGGTATTGAGTGATTTCTTCGGCAAATCAGGGCGGACCAATGATGAAGTCGGACGACGTCGCGGAGACAACTTTTGCGAGTCGCGTCGGTTTTTCATCGAAGAGAAGAGGCTCGATGGCTTTTTGCTCTCGGTGATCTTGCTTGATGCCGGTGGTCGCTCCAGGCGCCCAGACGCCGAGCGGGAGATCGTCGTCTCCTCGGTTTCGTCTTTGATTTCTTCTAAGGGAGCGTCTAATGCAGCGAAGGGCTTGTCTTTGATTGGCTTTTCGGCGTTCAAAGGGTCGGAGAAGCGCGTTGTTTTTTGATTGCTCGATATATCTTGAAGTGAGGCGGTGATCTCGTCCATTCCGAGAGGATTGCTCATCGCCTTCGTGGCGCGGCGGCTCGCGTCTCGGTCAAACTTCTTGGGGGGGACGACAGGGCGTTCCGTGTCTTCAACCGTTGCAGGAGCGACTAGAACCTTGTTGTAGAGCTGTGTTTCCGAGGTCTGTTTCTCGCCTTTTTCTTCGCTGTCTTCGTCTCCAGAATCGTCGTAGGGCAGGGCCTCGGGGATCGTCGTCGCGGGGAAAACAGGGTCTTCTTCGCCGCTTGCTTGCGCTGGATCCTGGTCGTTATCTAGATCGTCTTCCGTTTCTTCTCGGGCCACCGGCTGCTCGTTCGGATCGGGATCGTTCGGAGCGGGGAACTCGGCTTGCTCGGCAGGAAACTCGGCTTGCTCAGCTGGGAACGGAGCTTGCTCAGCGGGGAGCTCTGCTTCTTGTGTGGGCGCTTCAAGTGCTTGGTCGGGCTCATTCTCGTCGCTTGGCGTGGCGCCGCTTGCGCGTTTGCCGAGAGGTTCCGGAGGCGGCCCGTCGAGGATCTCATCAACGGCTTCAAGAGCTTCAAGAGGGCTCAGACTGGCGACCTCGAACTCACCGCTTTCGCTTCGTGAGCGATCAAAAACGGGGTCGATGGAGTCATTCTCAAGGTCTTCTGGACTTGTGTTGTCGAATTCTGGGTCGAGGGCGGCTATATCAGTGAAAGGGACGTCGGAGCTGGATTCATCCAAGACCCGCCCTGCCTCGTCTGGGTTCATTCGCATTGTTTTGGGCATATTTGAAACGTATGGGAAATTGTCGGAGTCCGATTCTAAGCCAGCCGTTTCGGTCCAATGACTATCATCTACAAGCTCATCGGCCTCTTCAACCGATTGCGGCACCATGACCTCGTCGAGGGTTGGCGCCTGGGTTTCAAAGGATAGCTCGCCCTCAACGATGTCGTGGTAGACGACTGTTCTTCGGCCTTCTATCTCAGCGGGGCTGTTCTCGACGCTTTCAGTGGGCTTGACTTCCGATTCAAATTGGGGCTCCGGAACGGGATCGTCCGTGGCGCCATCAAGAGCTTGGTCGGGGCGGTCGAGGAGCACTGTTTTGTGACCGCGGCGAAACGCTTCGACGTTGTGACTGCGGGTGTCTTCGATATCGTATACGAGGTCGGCGTCGCTATCGAGACTGAGGATTGGAGACGTTGTGGGCGTCTGCTCTGGTTCGGAAGTCTCTTCTGGCGCTGGGGTTTTATCTTCTTCAGTAGGGGCCGATTCATCCTCGACTGCAGCCTTTGCTTCCTCACCATCTTCAGCCTCTAAGCTTGCCTCCGCTTCAGACTTTGGCTGCTCGGCCGCCTCTGGGAGAACCTCGTCAGTATGCTTTGGATCAGATTCTGCGCTGGGCTCTTCGGCAGGGGGCGATTCGGCTTCGTCCCCTTGCTTGGGATCGCTGGAAGCCTCGGCAGGAGTGCTACTATTTGAATCTTCTATCTCGGCGGCAGTTTCAGGGGAGTCTTGTTGAGAAGAAGTCGCGGCTGAGGTCGGAACAGAGTCTTTGTGTTCTCCACTCTGCGCTTCTGCAGGGGAGTTTGCCTCTGATTGTTCGTTCTTTGGATCGTCCTGACTTTTAGGGGATTCCAAAAGTTCAGCCTCATCATTCTGAGGGGGATTTTCGGTCATTTGATACACCTTGAGGAGGCAGTACGATACCCAATATCGCCACCGAAAACCAGACTTTGATACAGGGCGGTATCGATCTGGGTTCTTGATGAACTGTTGTCGACAGCGTTCCTGGGTCTTTTCCTAAGGGGCCAAAATTCGCTAGATTATTGTTGAATTCCCAGAAAACAGCGTCCTACCCATGACTAAATCGGGATTTTTTCATGGGTGTGGGTGATCTTTTGTGACCATCTAAATCAAGCATGGGATGTTAAAAATTTAGCGGAAAGGCTAGGATAGTTAGGCGTTCTCTAAAGGCGCCCCAATTGGCTTTTTCAACATTCGAGACGATCTAGGATTTCCCTGCTAAGGAAAGGTTAAATCCTCTATCTGGAGTCGCTGAGTGCTCGCAGAACTCTACATTTTAAAGGGCAAGGATGCTGGGAAATACATCAAACTTGGTAATGAACCCTTTGTTTTCCTAGGGCGATCCATTACCAATCAGGTTCCCATCGACGACCGGGAAGTCTCCCGCGTCCATTGTCGCATCGAAGTCCAGGCCCGAGGCTGCCTCCTCCGCGATCTTTCGTCGGGGAATGGCACCTACATCAACGAAGAGCGGGCCGGAAAAGAGCAGGATCTCAATGACGGCGACCTCGTTCGTCTTGGCAAGACCGTGATTGTTCTGCTCATCGAAAATACAGTCGAAGAGCAAGATTGGTCGAGCTTTGTTGGTGTCGGCGACGGCAGCGAAATCACCGGAGAATCAGAGCTTCCGTCCGAGGAATTGCTCTTCACCGAGTCGGGCCTCTCAGGATTTACCGCGATCCCCATCGAAGAAGGAGACCTTCCGGTCGCTCCGGAAATGGGCCCGGATATCATTGATTCGGCGATCACCCCGGTGGACGTCATGGGACCCGAGATCGTTGGGCGCGCTGAAACCGTCTCCATGCCAGCGGTCGATCAAGCTCCTGCGCCCTTCTCCACTGAAGAAGAGCAGGCCATCGAAGCCTCAGGCCCGCGCGGCAAGAAGGCGCGGGTTTCCCTTCGCTACCTGATTCCTGGCTACACTATTGAGCGCAAAATGGGAGGCTCCCGCAGCTCTTCCCAAGCCGTGATCTACAAGGCTTTCCAAAAGTCTCTAGAACGGGCTGTCGCCATTAAAACTCTGCTTGCTCGCGGTGAGACTCGAGAGAAGACGGCGCGCCGTTTCATTCGCGAAGTCTCCCGAGTGGCTCGTCTGCCCCATAGCAATATCGTTGTGATCCACGACGCAGGCCGGGTGAAGAACTTTCACTACTTTGTCATGGAATACCTCGCTGGAGGGAGCATCCTTGACCTCGTCGCCGACAAGAAGGGGCTGCCCCTCTCCAAGGCCTTAAGAATCACTCAAGAGATCGCAGGAGCGGTGAGCTATATCCATAAGCACGGGGTGATCCATCGCGGCATCAACCCAGGCTGTGTTCTCATCGACACCGCGACGTCCATGGGCAAGCTCTGCGGCTTTGGTTTCGCCAAAGAAATGGAAATGTCTGCCGGTGATACAACCTATCTAACTGCACCTCTTGAAGGCTTCTCATTCTTAGCGCCAGAGCAAATTCTCGGCAAAGAAACGACCCCCCGAGTTGATATCTATTCTCTCGGAACCACTCTTTGGTACATGCTCACCGGTGTTATGCCCGTCTCAGGGAAAAACCACATTAAAGTGTCGTCGATGATCCTTGAAGGCAAGATTCCCGATATTAGCGAGCTTATGCCCGAGATCCCCGCGAGCGTAGCCTCGCTTATTCGACGCTGTATTGCCATTGAGGCCGACGATCGATTTGAGACGGCTGAGGACCTCGTCAAGGCCCTCGCTCGCGTTCGTATGGACGTCGACCCCCACAGCGTCTTTGGCAACGTCGGGACTATGCAACAAACTCTTCTCTCTGAAAGCGGGGAGGAATGAGCGCATCCCTCGGGATTCCGCCCAAACAAAACTTTTCTTGCTCAGGTTGCGGTGATTGCTGCCGTGAATTTCCGGTCCCTCTCAGCGAAAAAGACATCAAAACGATCGACGGCCTGAACTGGAAAGAGCTGGTCGCGGAGGAATACCGAGACGCGTTTTTTCAAGAGGTCCCGATTCTCGGTCGTCAATCCACGAAAGTCTTAAAGCAAAGGCCTTTGGGCGCTGGCTGTGTTTTTCTCGGCGACGATAACCTGTGCAAAATCCACGGCCAATTTGGGTCGGAGAAGAAACCCTACGCTTGTCGCGCCTTCCCTTTTCAATTCATAGAGTTCGAAAACAAGGGCAAGCAAAGCTTCACCTCGCCTCTCTTCGTGTGTAAGAGCGTCGCTGAAGGATCTGGGAGCTCCCTTGAGACTCAGGCGGACGAGCTTAAGGCTCTCAACAGACAGGTCGGGCAACACTTCCCGGTCCCTGCGCTTCCCGCTGAACTTGCCTTTTCTACCGAATACAATTATCAAGTGGCCCTGCTCGATCAGCTAAACACGCTTATGGCCAAGGCCATAGACGACCCGGAGCTGCCATTTAGCAAGCGTTTGCTCATCGTGACCCGCTTCGCCGACTTGATCCTCTCGTCAAAATTCAAAACGCTCGATCATCCCAAGCGCGCCAACTTCATAGAGACTCTCTTCAAAGGAACCAGCAATCACGTCAAGGAGGGCAAGGTCCTCTGCCCAACAGTTCCCCCCGACTTTCCAGAGCGCATCCTCTTTCGTCAGATACTGGGTTTTCGGACTCTCGATCACAGCCCTGTCTTCTTAGGGATGGGGGCGGCAAAGGTCGCTGGGGCGAGCCTTAGCCGATTTCTTCATGGTTTGTGGTGGATGATTGGTTGGGGATCAATGAAGTGGCCCTGGCCTCCAGATGGTCGAAAAGTCTCTATGAGCCAGATTCTTAGCTTCGCCCCAAAGATAAGCATCGACGATCCCATTGTCTCTGAGGGGCTTACCCGTTATTTCTCAGCAGCCTTTCATGGACGAAAACTCTTCGAGATCAACTTGCGAAAGAGAACCTTTGTTTCCGGTTTGGGACTTCTGCTGAGGCAGGTTCCGGCGATCGTGCTCTTTGCCCGCGCCTCTGCGCTGAGTCGTGACAGTGAAGCCGTTGAAGCCGAAGATATGACGAGGGCATTGCGCCTCGCCGACCTGAGTTTTGGCCTCTTCCCATTTGTAACAGGTCTTCTGGGTTCTGTGCGACGTAAGGCGCTCATGGATATGCGAGGACCCTGGTTTCACTTGCCTTGGGTCTGCGCCTGAACCGAGCTATTCAAACTCGGTGTTCTCCAAATTGGCCTCGTCGACCATTCGAGCGGCTTCCATGAGCAGATAGGTGGTGGGCTTCATCACGGTTCTGGGGCAACTGACCACGGAGCGGCGAAACTCAAAGCGACCTTCTTTTTTGCCGAAGAGCAAGAGCGCCGCTTTGAGCCCGTATTCGGGTCCAAACTCGGCGTGCATAACGGTGCCTTTCTCAATCCAGACGACGCCATTTGAAGTGCTGTCGAAGAATATGAGGCGCCCCGTCTTTCCTGTTGTCTCAATGAATTGGACGACCTCGGCGACGCTCACATCTTCGAGCTGTCCAATGAGATCTGCGGAAATGTCTAAGACCGTCTCCATGCTGTCGTCTTCGTAATCGTTGACGTCGACATCTTCGTCGGCGGTCGCGAGCTCAAGGACCTCGAAGGTGAACGCTCCAATATCAATCTTCATACCGCCGCGGAGGCGTCGGCGCCGATGGATGCGGCCACCATTGACGTATGTTCCATTCGTTGAACCGAGGTCATGAATGGAGTAACCATGTCCATCGAAGCGAATCTCAGCGTGTTTCCGGCTGACTTTCTTAGCGGGCAGGGTGATGGTGACTGAGGGGCTTCGACCAATCACCACATTGTTTTCTGGGTCGAGGACGACCTTCGAGTGGAGCAGCGGGCAGATAAGCGCGAGGGTCGGGATCTCACCAATTTCAACGCTTGAGTCGGAGTCGTCGTCGTGGCTGCCCTCTTGAATGAGGTTATCGTTGATATGGTCTTCTTGAACGTAAGTGGTGCCTTCGTTTTCGTAACCTTCGAAGCCTTCTTCATCAACGGTTTCAGTCTTGTCTTCACGGGTCGGCAGGGGGGTTCTCTGCGTTTCCTCCATGGGTGCTTTAGGACGAAAACCATAGGAGGGATTCATTGCGAGAGGACCGGCCTGTCGCCGTGGTGGGGCGGGGGGCGCGGTTGGGCGCCGTTGGGGTTTGCCTTTCGGTGTTCTTGGCCCGGGCATTCGAGGAACGGGTCCGGCTTTGCTGCCTATATTGGGTCGATGAGCCCGATTGGGAGGAGGTCCATTGGCGTTGAGGCGTTGGGTCGGACCAGGGCGGCGTCTTGGTTGTGGAGCGCCTTTGACAGGATGGCCGGGAGGAGCTTTTGAGCGCGGAACTGGGGGCGTACCTTGGGCGGCAGGCCGCCGAGGCGGTCGTTTTTGGCCTGGATTGTTCCCCGAAGGATGGCTTTGTTTGCCCCTATTTTGTGGACTATTTGCCAACGCGAACCTCTTGTGAACCTCTCTGCTTCGAGATTAGTGGTCTAGACGCGTTCCAGCAAGCGCTTTTCCGAACTTTATTTCCTTAAGTACTTGTCTTAGATATTTGTAAAAACACGTCATATGGTCGGGCTGGGGAAGGACAGCGACGCTTTGATTTTTTAGCGTTTTGACAGTCACTTGGTGTGCATTTGAGTTGGGATCCCTCTTTGATCGGTTTTTAAGAACCCTTTTGACTGCTTCACAAGTCGCATTGACGTGAAAGATCGGCTTCTTTGACACATCGGCGTAGTTAGGTCGGATCGGAATTCGTATCATGTTTCTTTTAAGGTACTGATGGGCAAAGGCTTGGTATGCACGTCGAAACGTTTTGTTACACATCTGCGAACGGTTGGTCTGTCCCGCAATTTCCAGACTTAGACTCAGAGCAAACTTTTGTCGTGATTTTCTTCGGCACGAGCTTTGTACAAAACACCCAGCCAGTTGAAGAGGTGATGAAAGCTTACCCAAAGAGCATCATCATGGGTTGTTCATCTTGTCTATAACGACCAACTCCTCGAACAAGGAATCACGGTCGCTGTTTCTCGTTTCGAGTATTCTCGACTTCGCCTGGCATCGGCACCAATCCTGGACTTTCCGGATACTTATGACGCGGCGGAATCCATCATTAAAGAGCTGGAAGCGCCGGATCTCAAAGGCGTCTTTATCCTCACCGATGGATTGAAGGTCCTTGGCGGCTTGCTAGTGAAGGCCTGCAAAGATCTCCTGCCACACACCGTCATGCTTGGCGGTGGTCTCGCCGGAGATGATGGCGCCTTCGTCAAAACATGGGTGATCCACAAAGGCAAGATGAAGTCAGGTCGTATGACCGCTGTTGGCTTTTACGGAGAGCGCGTTTTCTTCAGGACTGGCGCCTTTGGTGGCTACGACGTCTTTGGAGACGAGAAGATTGTCACTCGCGCCGAAGGAAGCATGCTCTACGAACTAAACGGTGAGCCAGCCCTCCGCGTCTACCAACGGGAGTTTAACGCCACCGCAGACACAATTCTGTCTCAAGCGCTGCTCCATCCTCTGGGCATTAAGATGACAACTGACGACCCCCACACCATGGTCCGCCTCATGGTCGCCATCGACGAGGCCCAAGGCGCTTGCATATACGGTGGAGACATCCCCAGCGGCGCCCGAGCATACTTTATGACCTCCAACGCCGATAAGGTCATTAAAGGCGCAGCTGAAGCGGCCGAAATGACGACTCAGACAAACGACTTCCCCAAAATGGAAGCACCCTCAAGCCTCACCATTGCAACGAGCTGCATCTCTAGAAAATGGTATCTCGCCGACCGCGTCGCCGAAGAGTTACGCGCTTCTCTCCTCGCACTCCCAACAACGACGAAGCAAGTTGGCTTTTATTCTTATGGTGAGATTTGCTCGGCGGTTGACGGACATAAAGAGTTTCAAAATCAGACGATGACAATCGCCCGTATCGAGGAACTCTAAGTCGCTTTAAGCGCCTTGATTCTTGAAAGGGCGACGCGTCTCAAGAGCATCCGCGAGGATGGCTTTGCTGACGGTTTCAATGGAGCTGCCTGTTGGGAGTCCTCGTGCGATTCTCGACACTTTCACGTCCATGGCTTCTAAGCGTTGGCTGATCGTCAAGGCCGTCGTATCTCCTTCCATAGACGGTCCGGTGGCTAAGATCACCTCTGTGATGCCCTCGGCCTTGACCCTATTTAGCAGCGCGCTGATTGTTAAGTCGCGCTCGCTGACTCCATCCAAGAGGGAGATGGCGCCGAGAAGTACGTGATACTTGCCCTGATAGAGGCCCATTCTTTCGATAGCCAAGACATCTTTCGGCTGCTCCACGACGCAGAGCAGATGGGCGTCTCGGTCTTCATTGCTACATATGGCGCAGGGGTCTGTATCGGTGATGTGAAAACATTGGGTGCATGGGTGGACCTTCTCTTTGATGTCAATGATGGCGTTCGCGAGCTTTGTCGCGGCGTCCTTCTTCGAAACCAAGATGTGAAAGGCCATGCGTTCGGCTGTCTTACGACCTATGCCAGGAAAGCTCTTAAATTCTTCAATCAGACGTCCAATGGATTCAGCGTACATGAGCCAAGGCTTTCTGCAGAAAGTTTCGCGAGTCGAGTAAGCGTGGAAGAGGGCTGCTTAGCCGCCAAACATTTTTGATAGGTCGATTCCACCCATACCTGGCATTCCACCTAGGCCTTTTGAGAGGTCTCCCATTTGGTTTCCTGAAGCTTCTGAGTTGACCTGCTTTGCCTTCTTAAGGGCTTGATTCAAGGCGGCGACGACGAGGTCTTCGAGCATCTCCTTCTCGTTCTTATCGATGACTTCCGGATCGATAGTGATTTCTTTGACGACGTTGTTCGCGGTCATCTTGATCGTCACCATGCCGCCACCAGCGGAGCCATCAACCATTGTCGCGGCGAGCTTCTTCTCCATCTCTTCTGCCATTTTCGCGGCTTGTTCTTGGGCTTGCTTCATCATGTTCATCATGTCGCCCATATTTCCAAATGGTGAATTCATCGTATATGTCTCCTGTCATGCGTAGCTAAATTAAGGTTTTCTTCGATTACGTCCGTGCATGGGTCGAGAATGCAGAGACTTCTGAGCGAAATCGACGATGGGATACTCCGACGCGGGGGAGTTGCCAAGCTTCGATTCGCCCTTTTTTCCTGCGACAAAGCGAAAGAGCAGCGAACAAGGTTTTTTGAGGTGATCAGCGATTCGATCCTCGAAGACGAGCTTCTTTTCATCCTTCTCAAGTTCACTTTGAAGAAAGGCCGGGAGGCCCCGAAATTCCAAGCTTACTAGAAATTTTTCTTCATTTTCGCTGACGGAGAGGGGAACGCCCTTTTCAAGTGCTTTCACAACCGCCAAGTCTTTTTCACTTTGCTTCCATTGCTCCCAGAAAGCCTCCAAAGACCTGAGGGCATTCATGTTCGCGTGCCCCCCCGACATCGGGGCCGTGGAGGGCTGACGTTTTTTCTTTGCCGGAGCTTTAACCGGGGCCGGAGCTTGTTCTGACTTCTCTCGGGTCTGATTCACTGGGGCCGAAGGCCTGGGGTCTTCTCTTTGAGCTTGATCTTTTCTATCTTCTGGGCGATTCAGTGTGGGCGCGGGACGGGAAGTTGGAGCATTCTCCGACTTTATTGATCCGCCACGCGCA
>JARGOJ010001224.1 GCA_029210225.1 Planctomycetota bacterium | reverse complement strand
CGGCGCTCTGATCGTCCCGGCGCGCCTTATAGACCTTACCCATGCCTCCCACGCCAAGGATTTCGCTGATCTCCCATCCTGATAACTCGTCCCCAGGCATGAGGCCGATCTTCTCCCCCGCCGTAGCCTCTGGCTTGATACCGCTCGTAAGCGCCTCTATTTTCTCAAGCTCCTCAATAAACTCCCGCGCCGACCCCGGTCGCTCCGAAGGCTCCTTCGCCATCACTCGCATCAAGAGCTTCTCAAGCTCAACGGGAAGCTGTGGAATCCACGCCCGAATTTCGGGAGGAGGCGCGCCACAAATCGCCGCGAGGACCTCCACCTGGGAGCCTGTGTATGGCGGTTGACCAGTAAGAATGCGGAAGAGCAGCGCCCCCATGGCATAAATGTCGGCGAGATAGCCGGCTTCTTTTGGGTTGTCCGCCTGCTCCGGGGCCAAGTAGTAAAGGGTGCCCATCAAACGCCCGGTGAGCGTCAGCCGAGGCGCTTCATCTCCTTTATCCAGGCGGCCGAGACCAAAGTCTGTCAAGCAATAGCGGCCGTTGGCGTCGACCATGATGTTGTCGGGCTTGATGTCACGGTGAATGATCGAACGCGAATGAGCGTGCTCAAGCGCTTCAAGCACGGCCTTTGTGACCGTCAAGGCTTCAGCCAAGGGCAGGCGACGGCGTTTTTCCAGGATTTGGCCGAGGTCTTGCCCTTCAAAGTATTCAAGGATGAGATGGGGAACGGGGTCTTCACCATAGGAGTAGGCTTTGACGATGTTTGGGTGATCGAGCTTCTGAGTCACCTCTGCTTCTTGACGGAAGCGAGGAAGATAAGCCTGTCCCTTTTCCCCCTTGGGAATCACAAGCTTGATAGCGGCGAGCTGCCCTTGATCGTTGCGCGCTTGAAAGACCGCTCCCATACCTCCCTGCCCGAGGATTTTTTCAAGGGTCCAGGGACCGATAGAGTCGCTGAGAAGCGCTTCAGCGGAAAATTCGCCGGAGAACGCCAAGGTATTTCTTAGGGACGAACGGCGGGCGGTCTGAGGACCTCGACTCTGAGAACCCTGGGGAGAGCCTTGCCCAGAGGACGCTGGCGGAGTGATAAATTGGCCAAGTAGGGACGACGAGGCTAAGCCCGAGGAGTCAGCCGTGATGGTGGCGCCGTCGGTGGAGCCAGGGATGCGAGAGTCTGCAGAATCTCCGGCGGGAAAGAGCTTCGAGCGGTCGCGGCGGGATGATTGGGCCAGGGGATTTGAGTCGGTATAAATTGTTGCGCCGTCCACGGAGCCAGGAACCACCCCAGCTGAAGAGCTGAGGTTTTGCCGGCGATAGACCTGAGAGACCGGGTTGTTTTCGCCGAGGCTTGGCGCGATGGTGGCGGCGTTTGGATCGTCGGCGCTCCCAGCATTCTCTGCGGTGGCGGCATTCTGCCAGAAGTCAGGCGATTGGGGCCAGCGGCCGGAGTCGTCTTGGGGCTGGGTCTCCGCTGCGGGGTCAACGGCTGGCTCGGGTTCGTCGGTCTCAACCTGGGTCATAGCGCCATGATCGATGCCCCGGCCTTCTGTTGTGCTGTGGCCGTTGGGCTGAACAACGTTTTCACCATTGCAGGCGGGGCAATCAAGGACCGGGGGAAAGACAAAGCCCTTTGCTGGGAAGAGCACACGACAGGCCTGGCAGCTGTAGTTCTGGTCTTTAGAGAGGAGCGCGGTGACCTGGCTTTCGTTCAGGTGTCCGGCGTCTTGGAGTTGCTTGACGACGGAGGGCAAGTCTGGGGTGCTTGGCGAGCAAAGCGGGAAGCTTTGATCGGGAGAGAGGACGCCCTTCACCCTTAACGCATGAAGGGACACCTGATCTTGGAGCTGGGCGATTTGCATCGCTCTTTGGGCATGATCGGGCCCAATCGTCTCCTCCAGAGAGGCGAAGCTAGACAAGATCTCCTGAGAGGCAACCTTGAGCAAACCAAAGCGCAGGGCAATTTCAGAGACGTGGGGGATAGACCCGGAACCAGAACTCACAAGATTCTCTTCTTAGAAAATAAAGGCTACAAATTTCATAGAGTCGTCACGACTCCCGACATTCATCTTATGTAAGTAATAGCGAGGCCGCCAAGCAAAGACAAAAGCCAAAAGCGTTGCAATAATTCCCGGGCTCAAATCGCCCAAAAGTTACAAGGCTTGAATTCCATACCCTCCCCGAAGCTCGAAGGGCGACTTCTATAATATGCAATTCTTATTCCAAGTTCCAAAAGCACAGAGATGACGAGTGTTCTGGCATTCTTAAATTCATAGGGTCTCTGGCTAGAGCATTGGGTTGTGAATGAGACAGGGTGATAGGAATTTAGCGGGCTAAATGACTGAACCCTAACGAAATTCACGGCTCAATGAGCAGTCAGAGCCCATGGATTTAAGGATGACAGAGCACTAG
>JARGOJ010001223.1 GCA_029210225.1 Planctomycetota bacterium | reverse complement strand
GCTTTGGAAGCGTCAACCCAATCGCGATCACAATGAACGCCAATAGAGGGCCGGCCAAAGAGAAGAGCAACAAAGACGTTGATAGGTCATCTAAAGTCACGATTGCCCCCTCCCTACTTCCTTAGGGCATACGCTGACAGGTTTAAGGTCACCCCGCCGCCCTCGAAACCAATCTACAGAGTGACTGACTATCTCAATTTCACTTTTTTCCGGGTCATGTTCTTGGAATTCTCCTTTTTCATAAAACCAAACTCGATTTGAATCCGGGTCAAAAGCCGCAACGAGAATCCATCCGTTTTCAACAAGCTGCTTAAGACCGGGTTGTGACTCTAAGACCTCTCCAAGTATTTCTGGAGTGCCCTCAATGATGTTGAGGAGCCTCATTGGCTCGTGAATTTCAACCATTTGCCAGGGCAGTCCAGTCCTTAAATCACTCTGATGCCCGTCCATCACTCCGAGTAGGCCAGTGACATTGTGGGGCAGCTTTGTCCCGCTTCCATAGCGGATCGAGTCAACGTAGGAGAAATAGTATTCCAGGTTGATTCCTGCTCCCACAGGTCCGACGCTGGCTAGGAGACTGCTCAAAAGCGAATGATCCTGGTCAATCGCCGGATTATAGGAAGTCAAGAAAACACGTCGGTCAAGAAAGAGTCCACGGCTCCAAGCCCGACGTCCGACCAGACAAAGCGCATTCGTTGCATGCCCTAGCTCCGGGCGGGGCTGAGCGAGGTCTCTGGATCTATTTTCGACCCGAAGCAGAGCCTCCCTCGGTGTGACATCCTCTGGAACAGATAGGAATCGACGACAGCGTTCTTGGGCGTCACGGCAACGAGCTTCGTCCAATGACTCTGCCAGCGCGGTCCATTGTTCCTTATGAGACTCGGGCATCAGCGCCAAGTCAAAACAGTCAATTGAGTCGTCGCAGGTGTTGTGGTGACCTCCGACAAAGTAAGTCTCGTTTGGAATATCAATTCCACGCTCCTTCAGTTTTTGACGAACTTCCTCTCGATTAGCCATCATCGCAAACGCTCGCGCATTGGGAGCGCCCGAACCGCCGCCGCAGGCGCCACAATCATAGGCAGCGTCATGAGGATTATTGGCTGAACTAGAGCCATGACCGAGAATGAGCACAAGGGGAGCAAATTCAGTCAATCCCATGGTAGACAGGGTGCTCGCAACGATATCGACCATCTCCTCAGTCTTATACCCCAGCTGCAAGCCATCCTTCTCTGGATTGAGCTTGTCCCAATCGATTGCAAGTTTTGTGGGCACCGGGCTCTTTTGCGGGAAGAGTCGAGAGTGAAAGGATGGCGCAACCAGTCTTGTAAAGAGCGGAATGATTGTGCCTGCGCCCCAGAGGGAGAGTAAACTTCCCCGAGCGAGCGTACGACTACCAACAGAGAGAAACTCCGACAACTTTCCCCAGAGCTTTTCCCGTCGATCTCGCGATTCCCAGTCTGGAAGCTCCGCTTTGTCTACGTGTTCTTCGATCAGGTGTTTTGGCACAATAGTCGGCGGACAAAGAGGTGTCTTCATTGGATAATGAAGAGGTCGAAAGTACGTCGCCACCCCAAAAAAAGCCGCCACCCCGTATGTCTCATAGGCTGGATTCAACTCTTCAATATGACGACGTAAAGATTCTTCCCTGTCGTCGATACACGTGACAATCTGTGCGATAGGACTCGGAGCTTTTCTTTGTTTAGCGAGCGTTTTTTGATGGGCGAGGAGAGCATCCAAAATTGAAACCCGATAGCGACGCTCATAAGCCAACTGCCAAAAGCTTCGTCGTTTAAGCTCATCAAATTTGTTTAGCAAATCAATGAATTGCTCACAGACCTTTGGCTTCATCGAATACCAGTCTCGCTCAGTCAATCCTAGCAGCAGTGAGATCTGAAAGAGTAGCCATGCGCTGGTAAGATCACAGTATTCAGAGTCATGAAGCTTTTCGTCTCCAGCTAATTGCTTGAGTAATTTCTTCTCTGAAGGCTTGGCTGGCCGGCCTTTGTAGAGATTGAGACAAGCAAACTCTTCCAGTAAAAGTCTCACCGCCAGAAAGTCGCACAACTCTGTCGGTGGACATCGGCCAGGAACGAGGTCTGGGCGAACTTTAAGCTGCTCAAACATGCCAGCCCATCCCGGGAGCGCGAGCAACGTTTTAACCAGGTATTCTCTCGCTTGATTTTGCTCAACGCCGAGAGTTTCCAGGCATTCCTGAATGCAGTTGATCGCGGAGCTTTTGCCTTCGATGAGACTCTTGGCCTTTAGAGCGATTCCTTTGAGCCAAGGCTTGGCTATGGGTTCATGGGATAAATGGTGAAGCATCGCATGGAAGTAGCCTCTTTCTCGTTGATCCATTGGCCAGTACGAATAGCCGTTGTCAAGAAAGGCAGCTGTCCAACGAATGAGAAATGGG
>JARGOJ010001222.1 GCA_029210225.1 Planctomycetota bacterium | reverse complement strand
CTCCCCATTCTGGCTCAACTCTGACTCGCGTGTTACTCGCGGCCTGTGAGACAGCTTCTCCGAGGACAGCCTTGGTGAGCTTCAAAATCTCTGTTGTCGAGCCATGGCCAAGGAGTCGAAGGATCGCCTTCAAAGCGTCTCACAATTTCGCGACCGTCGATGCCTTGGCGGTCAGCCCGCAGGGTGACATTTTGGTTTCGGTCGATGGGAAAAAGAGCCGCTACGCCTTTGATTTGAAGACAGGACAGAGACTCTGGCGTCTTTCCCTTCGGGAGAGCAGTCGAGCCTTAGCTTTTAGTCCGAACGGCCGCGTCCTCGCGGTGGGAGCCGGCTGGCGGGTTAAGTTGCTCACGCCGCGCCAGGGAAATGAACTCTCAGTTCTAGAAGGGCACTCCGGCCGAGTCTTCTCCGCGGTATTCAGTCCGGACAGTCGTTTTTTAGCTTTGACAACAGCGGGGGAATCCGCCACCTTTGATCTTGTCCTTTGGGATGTGAAGGCGGGAACAAAGAGTCTGACAGTCTCTGGGTCGAAAGCGCTTGGGGGAACGTTGCTGGGATTTATTGATGAGCAACGTTTATTGTGTTCACGACGTCGAATTTGGGATCTTCGAGTTTTATCGATGACTCCCGAGGGTCTTGAGGAAGAAGCCTCGCGGCAGACGGGCTTGAAGGTCGTCGGCTTCGACGTTTTATCAGTTCCGCTTTTGGATCCTTTGTCAGGAATAGGAAATCGTTGAAGATCATGGCGAATGATCAAGAGCTGGCGCGGCATCTGATTGCGCAAAACATCATTCAAGAGAGCCATTGGAATTATTGGCTGCAATGTCGTGAAGCCGGTGATACTCGGTCCTTTGGCGTCTTCCTGACCGAGCATGGTTATCTGGCTTCGGATGCTGTGAGCTTGGTCAATTATCAATTGTCGAACACCGTGCCTGTTCGCTCAGAAATGCCGACTCAATTTGTTGCGCCAGTCCCCGAAAAGATGCTGTTGAGCGAAGAGGGATTGCCGTTAGCGATCGGTCAATTTCGCATCATTGGAATTCTCGGTCGGGGTGGTTTTGGCATTGTCTATGAAAGTGAGAGTGAGAGCGGGGAGAAAGTCGCGATAAAGGTTCTCATTAGTCCTACTGTGGACAACCTCGCACGCTTTGAGAGAGAGCAGCGGCTTGTCGCTCTCTTTGGCTTCGATCAAGGATATGTCCCCCTCTTGAAAACAGGGACCTTTGACGGTGGGCCGTATTTCGTTATGCCCTTAATGACAGGGGGCAGTCTGAAAGATCGGATTAAGAAATTCGATTACAGCATTGAAGAAGCGATAGAGCTATTAATGACCTTAGGTCGATCGGTGGCTTTGGCGCATCGTGAAGGAGTCGTTCATCGCGATTTGAAGCCTGATAATATCCTCTTTGATAGTGAAGACCGTCCCTATATTACTGATTTAGGTTTAGCAAAGCACTTCTCGAATGAGGGTAAGGGCGCCGATCAGAGCGTATCGCTTTCTATCGCTGGGCAAGGGTATGGAACTCCTGGATACATGGCCCCGGAGCAGATGAAGAATGCGAAGGACGTCGGCCCTGAGACAGATATTTTCGCGCTTGGAAGTATCTTCTTTTATTGTCTGACGGGGCGAATTCCATTTTATGGGCAGGCGGTCGTTGAAATTACCGCCAATGTGATTAAAGGACAGCAATTATCTCTGAGAGATTTTCGTGACGATTGTCCTGCGGCCATTCATGCTTTTGTTAACCGTTGCCTTGCTGAGGATCCGGAGAATCGCTTTGCCGATGGAGATGAGTTTGTCGCAGAATTGGAGCTGGCCAGGGCCCCGGTTTCGGCCTCGAATGGGCCTCTCATTGCTTCTGTGATTGGTGCTTTATTGCTTGTGGTCTCTGTCTTTGTGGGGCTACAACTTTGGATTTCATCGAATCAAAAACAAGAGGTGAAAAAGGTTGATGGAGGTGGTCAGGATCCGTCAAAGACTGATAAACCGAAGGATGAAAAGGGAGGACAGGGGGTCAATCCTCTCAGCTTCACTCCACCGAAGAGAGACTTGAATAAGCCATTTGTTGAAGGCTTTAAGAATTGTCGTTTGAAAAGGGTGCTCGGTAGCCGTGACATGCGTCACCCGAGTCTCGTGACCTGTTGTACGATCTCTCCTGATGGACGTTTTGGGGCGTCTGGATCACTTGGGGGAGTGCTGAAGATCTTTGATATTGAGACAGGAAAGACCCTTTGGGAGAAGAAGAGGAATCGTATTGACGCGTTGGCCTTTTCTCCCGATTCTCGGCGGCTCTTTGTAAGCGCTGAAAAGGTCGTGGAAATATGGGACTGGGTGAATGATGTTCCGCTGCGTTCTTTGCGGAAACATACTAATTTGATTCTCTCCGTAGAGCTGTCTGCCGACGGGAAATACTGTG